>NZ_CP015848.1:300000-525000 GCF_002105535.1 Magnetospirillum sp. ME-1
TGTTCCGTTCCGCCACCTTCTTTGCGTCATCAACGGTAATGTCGATCTCAGCCGACCATTTTGTGCTTTCATTGAATTCAGCAATAGGACCGGCAGGAACAACGGCCAGTGGCAACGTAATCTCACCATCAGTCTTTGTTGCCGCAGCTGGCACCCGGAATTCCCCACTTTGAGCTTTGCCCTTGTTTTGCACCGTCAAGGTGCCCTCAACGCTACCGTCAACAGGCTTCACGACGATACCGTTTGCACTAGCCTCCCAGGTCCACAGCTTCTTGCTCTTCAACCCCTTCAATGCGGCGGCAAGTGTGACACGGGTGGCCTTGTCGATGGCAGACTGGCCCATTGGCAAGTACGGGATAGGGCCGAACGATCCGACAATGACAACGGATGCTGTTGTTCCAGGCTCAACAATTTTCACCCGGCAACCGCTCGCGTCATTGGTGATGATCGCAACAGCCTTGGTGCCTTTAATGCCGCCCATCATGCTCAAGATGCGGTCCAACTCCGGCGCATTCGTTCCGGTTGGGGTTGGCAACAAGCGGACAAGCCTTTGAGAAACAGCTTCGGATTGATCATTGGCCAAACCGATCGGTATCACGGTCCCGTTCTCGTCAATTTCCACATACATGGTGTGCTTACCGGGCTTGATTCCGTGCCGCCCCATGTCTTGGATGGATATTGTTTGGTCCCCAAATCCAAATTGTTGGCGTAGCTGGCTCACCGCCGTTTGAAGCTGTTCCTCAAACCGAGCTTTCAGTGCCTTCTCTTGCTCGGGTGTAAGGTCGCTTTCGGAGGTGGATGGATGACGATTGCGGTATGCGTCAACGGCCTTGTCCACACCACCCAGCTTGTCCAGCCAACCAACAAAATCTTTGGCCGCGACATTGTCCTCCTTGGCCAAAGCAAACATTGTCGCGTATTTGTTGACGCGAGAATCGTCCACAACCCAGTGGGATTTTCCATCCTCAGTCGCCATAACCCCAGTAGCCAGTTTTACCGGCAATATGAATGGATTGATCGGCTGGCCTTTGTAGGTTTCACGGACGATGATTCCGTTGTTCGCACAAAACTTTGTTAGGCCACTACCCTTTTCCAGCGCGGTCAAACAAAGATCGTAGATCGCGGCATAGGCCGCTCGGGATGCGGCATGACTGGTGCGGATAGCATCACAAGCCGCTATCAGCTTGTCCTTCAGCGAGATCGGTATGTCTTTGAGATCAACCGGCGACGCAACCGTCTTCTCCGCAACATTCGTGCTGGTCATGCTATTCCCCGCAAGCTGCATTTTGGGCTCACGGGATTATGCCAGGGTAATGACCGACGGAACAGCACCCTCAAACTTCAATCTCGCTTAAGTGAGATTCAAGCTTCATTCTCCGTCGGGGCCGTCAACAGCCTCTCAAGGGTTTGGGTCAAAGCAACCGAAGCATCTTGATCGGATGAGGCCCAGACGTTTTCGAAATGATTGTCCGGCACAAAAGATAGCTCATCCTCTTTGTGTTCGTTTGCAATGTGGTCGTAGTGCTCTTGAATTTGTTTAACGCTCGATCCGGTATTGCGTGCAACGTCTTCAATACTCATGCCTGCCAGCAGGCGATAGGTTATGAAGCTGTGACGAAGGCTGTAGAGAGTTCGATTGCGGCCATGAGGGTCTTTCAACAAGCCTGCTTCTTCTAAAACTTGGCAAAATAGCTTGTGCGACTGGGCCATCGGTTCGCCGTTGTATCCGGCAAATACATATTCGGTCTTTCTATCGACGGGTTTGTCCGGGTGTCGCTGGTGGCGAAGAATGGCCGCATCCGAACTATACTGAATCGCGGTTTCAAGGGGCACGCGATCACGGTCTTTGTATCCGGTTTTGGTGGCTTTTGGGATTATGACCTTTAGTCGGCCCTTCTCTGTGACGCCCAGGTTTATCCAGCGCAAATTAAAGACTTCATTTGGCCGCAAACCGCTGCTCATCAAAAAGCCGACCAAGCAATAAAGCATTTTTCGTTGATGTTGATGGAATGCGTTGTATCCGCCCTCTTTCCACTTTTGCATGTGGGCGCGGAGTTTCTCCCATTCATACATCTCGAAATGTGGACGGCGTTCAGGCAGCGGATCGGAATCGTCCTTATTTATAGTGATCAGCGGCATGTGGGGAATGTAGCTGTTCACCTTCATGTATTTGAACATTTGAGTGAGCAACGACTTTTCCATATCCAGCGTCTTCTTGCTTGGATGAATGGCCGCATTTGCAGGAAGTTTACGCGTTGATCCCGGCCCTTCGGTGTAGTAGGTCCGTCTAAAAAGCCAATATGCCGCTATCTTGCGTTCGTCGATGTCTTCAATGAAAGAATCACCAAAATGCGAGAGAAAATAACGCTCTCCCGTACCCTTATGAAGTTTATGGCGGTGGATGCTTAGTGTTTTCTGGACGTGCGGCAACCACTCGCTTTGCCAAAATGTTCGGAACGTCCGACGTTGCAGTGGTAGCTTTTGCCGCACCCTGAAGCTGAGGTCGTCATAGAGGTCGCGGGCAAAGATCAGTGCGTCTTCATAGTCCGTCGTTCCACAGGAGCGGACCACATAGCCCTTGTAGCCACGAATATTGAGACGGCATTGCCATATGGGCTTTTTGACGCCGCCACGGCGGTAGAGCTTGCCGCGTCCGCCCAGTATGTCTTTTTCGTCGCTGTAGAACGACATGCAAAAAGCCCTCGGGTGTGAAGCATTTGTAAAAAATGCTAACCCGAGGGCTTAATGTTTTCAACCGCTTGTGAAGAATCCGTGAAGCGGTTTTTTTAGCCAATTTCAAGCGTAACCGTTTGAAAAATATGAATAACCGGTTTAGCGCTTGGAGAACTGGGTCGAACGACGGGCCTTGTGCTTGCCGTACTTCTTGCGCTCGACCACGCGGGGATCGCGGGTGAGGAAGCCGCCGGCCTTCAGCGCCGGGCGCAGGCCCGGATCGAAGAAGGTCAGCGCGCGGCTGATGCCGTGGCGCAGGGCGCCGGCCTGACCGGACAGACCGCCGCCGTTGACGGTGCAGTGCACGTCGAACTGGTTCTCGACGCGGGCGGCCTCGAACGGCTGGTTGATGATCATGCGCAGCACCGGACGGGCGAAGTACACGGGCAGTTCGCGACCGTTGACGATGATCTTGCCGGAGCCGGGCTTCACCCAGACGCGGGCGACGGCGTTCTTGCGCTTGCCGGTGGCGTAGGCGCGGCCCTGGGCGTCAACCTTGCGCTCGTGCACAGGCTGGGCCTGGACCGGCGAGGCGGCCTTCAGGTCGGCCAAGCTGGAGAGATCGGCCATGGGACTACCTCTTGTTCTTCGGGTTCATGGACGCAACGTCCACCACCTCGGGCGCCTGGGCCTCGTGCGGGTGGGCGGGGCCGGCATAGACGCGCAGGTTCTTCATCTGCTGACGGCCGAGCGGACCACGGGTGATCATGCGCTCCACGGCCTTCTCGATGACCCGCTCGGGGAAGCGGCCGGACAGCAGCTGACCCATGGTACGGTCCTTGATGCCGCCGGGATGGCCGGTGTGCCAGTAGAAGCGCTTGTCGGCGAGCTTGTTGCCGGTCAGCTTGACCTTCTCGGCATTGACGATAATCACGTTATCGCCCATGTCCACGTGCGGGGTGTAGGTCGGCAGATGCTTGCCGCGCAGGCGCATCGAAACGATGCTGGCCAGGCGGCCGAGCACGACGCCGTCCGCGTCGATCACGACCCACTTCTTCTCAACTTCGGACGGTTTGGCGTTAAAGGTCTTCATGGCACCCACGGCAAAACCAGTTGGCGATGCCCCGAAAAGCCGGGGCGTCGAGGGCGCGGAGTATGCCACAGCGGACGCATGAGTCAACAGCATTTAAATCGTTGTAAATCAACAACTTAGTGAAACGGTATTATAATACCGCGCTGGAGACCCGCTCTAGGCCTTGGGAACCACCACCCCGAAGCACGAGCCTTTTCCGGGAATGGAGCGCAGTTCGAGGGGATGGTCCAACAGGGTGGCCATGCGCCGCACCACGCCGAGTCCCAGGCCCAGTCCGCGGCTGCCGCCCCGTTCGGCCGGGCTGTCCAGGCGGACGAAATCCTCGAACACCGCCTGCATCTTGTCGGCGGGGATGCCGATGCCGGTATCGAGAACCTGGATCACCACCCGCCCGCCCCGCCGGCGGCAGCCGATCAGCACGCGCCCGCTTTCGGTATAGCGGACGGCGTTGACCAGCAGGTTGCGCAGCAGGCGTTCCAGCAGCACCGGGTCGCTTTCCACCTGAGCCGAGGTGGGAACCGCCCCGATGGCCAGGCCCTTGCGGCTCGCCTCGGGCTCGATCTGATCCACCAGCCCGGCCAGCAGGGGCATCAGGCGGAAACCGCTGACATTGGGCTTGATCTTGCCGGCCTCCAGGGCCGAAACGTCCAGCAGGGTGGCCAGCAGGGAATTGGTCGCCTCGATGCTCTGGCGCAGGCGGTCGACCACCTTCAGCTTGCGCGGGTCATCCTCCACCTGCCCGGCCAGCACTTCGGCGAACATGCCGGCGGCCTGCAGCGGCTGGCGCAGGTCATGGGAGGCGGCGGCCAGGAAGCGGGTCTTGCTTTCGTTGGCGAGGCGGGCCTCGTCGGCGCGCTGCTCCGCCTCGGCGGTGCGGACCCGCACCTTCTGCTCCAGCGAGGCGATGGCCTCCTCCTCGCGGTTGAGCGCCCGGAAGGTGGTGGCGGCCATGCCCCCCAGGCCGAGCAGCACCACCGCCATGGCGGTCGCGATGACCAGCGCGGTCTGCTTCCACGGGGCAAGGATGTCGTCCACCGCCATGCCGGCGCTGACCATGACGTCGAACTCGGTGAGCTTGCGGTACGAAACCACCCGCTCCACCCGATCCACCGGCGAATGGATGCGGATGGTTCCCACCCTCTGTTCGGCCGCCGCCGCCAGGATGGGGTTGTTGGGAGTGGGCCGGCCCACGTAGTTCTCGGGGTTGGGCTGGCGCAACATGATCCGCCCGCCGGTATTGGCCCCGATATAGGCGGACGGCCCCAGCCCCAGGGTGTTGTAGAAATCGGTGAAGAAGTTGGCGTAGACCCCGACGATCACCAGGCCGCCGAAACTTCCGTCCGGGGCGTTGATCCGCCGGCTGACGGTGAACACCGGCACCAGGCTGTAGGACCCCATGACCATGGGTCCGATCACCCGTTCGGCCCCGTCGCGGTGGGCGGAAAAGTAGTCGCGGCCGGCATAATTGACGTGCCCGCCGGCCCGGGGCGGCCGCGACGCGGCGGTCACGTCGCCCTTGGCATCCACCACCAGCATGGCGCCCCGCTGGACCAGCCCCGATTCCAGGCTGGCCAGCTCCCGCTCGATCTCGGCCTTGGACATCCTACCGGCCATAAAGGCCTCGGCGGACGGCACCAGCCGGGCCAGGGTGGCATCGGTGCTGCCGAGCATCCGGGTCAGATTGTCGTCCAGCAGCCGCGCGGCGCCGGAGGTGGACGATACCGCCTTCTCGAAAGCGGCTTCGCGCAACTCCACCAGCAGGGAGACGGCTCCGCCCATCAGCAACACCACCATGACCGCCATCAGCAGGCGCAGACGGCGGCGGAGCTCTCCCGGCGTGCGCCGGTCGGCGGCAGGAATGGCGGCACAGACGGGCCCGGAGTTCACCGAGACGTTTCCTTGACGAAATGTAACGCCAGAGAGCTTATACCGAAAGACCAGGGGTCGGAAGCGGCATAATGTCTACGCCTGGGCGGCCTCCAACTCCTCCTGGGCGGCGAGCCACGCCATCTCGGCATCCTCCACCTTGCGGGCAAGGTCGGCTTCCTGGCGGCGCAGTTCGGTGACCTTGGCCGGCGGCCCCTGGTAGAGCTTGGGGTCGGCCAGCCTGTCGGCCAGGGCCTTCTGCTCGGCATGCAGATTTTCCAGCGCCTTTTCCGCCGCCTGGGCCGCCTTGCGCAACGGCGCCAGTTGGGCGCGCAGGTCGGCGGCGGCCTTGCGGTCGGCCTTGCGCTGGTTGCCCTCGCCCCCCTTGTCGGGCCTGGCGCCGCGGCGGTCCTCGCGCGCCTGGTCCAGCAGCAGCTTGCGATAGGCGGCCAGATCGCCGTCGAAGGGCCGCACCCGGCCCTCGCCCACCAGCCACAGGGTGTCGGCGGCCAGCTCGATCAGGTGGGGATCGTGGCTGATCAGGATCACCGCCCCGTCATAGGCGTTGAGCGCCGCCACCAGTGCCTCGCGGGCGTCGATGTCCAGATGGTTGGTGGGCTCGTCCAGGATCATCAGGTGGGGGGCCTCGCGGCTCATCAGGGCGAAGAGCAGCCGCGACTTCTCGCCGCCCGACAGGGACGCCACCTTGACGTCGGCCCTGTCCTGCTCGAAGCCGAAGCGGCCCAACTGGGCGCGCACCTTGGCCTCGGGGGCGTCCTTCATCACCACGGCCATGTGCTCGAAGGGCGTCTCGTCCAGGCGCAGTTCCTCGGTCTGGTGCTGGGCGAAATAGCCGATCTTCAGCTTCTGCGGCTTGGCGAGCTTGCCCTCCAGCAGGTCGAGGCGGCCCGACAGGATCTTGGCCAAGGTCGACTTGCCGTTGCCGTTGGCGCCGAGCAGCGCAATGCGGTCGTCCATGTCGATGCGGATGTCGAGGCCGCGCAAAATCACCTTGTCGCCATAGCCGGCGATTCCCTTGTCGATGGCGATGATGGGAGGCGACAGCGGCTCGGGGTCGGGGAAGTCGAAGGACATGGCCCGGTCCTCGACCACCGGCACCACCATCTCCATGCGTTCGAGCATCTTGACGCGGCTTTGCGCCTGGGCCGCCTTGGTGGCCTTGGCCTTGAAGCGGTCGATGAACGACTGGATCTTGCGGCGCTGCTCCATCTGCTTGGTGTAGGCCTTGGCCTGCAACTCCATGCGGGCGCGGCGCGTCGCCTCGAAGCGGTCGTAATTGCCGCCATAGACGTTCAGCTTCTCACCTTCCAGGTGGACGATGCGGTTGGCCACCTCGTTCAGCAGCTCGCGGTCGTGGCTGATCACCACCAGGGTGCCGGGATAGGCGGCCAGATGGCTTTGCAGCCACAAGGTCGCCTCCAGATCCAGGTGGTTGGTGGGCTCGTCCAGCAGCAGAAGGTCGGGAACGGTGAACAGCGACGCGGCCAGCGCCACGCGCATGCGCCAGCCGCCCGAGAAATCCGAGACCGGCCTTTGCTGCGCCTCTGAGTCGAAGCCCAGACCCGACAGGATGGCGGCCGCCCGCGCCGGCGCGGAATGGGCGTCGATGGCCACCAGACGTTCATGAATCTCGGCGATGCGGTGACCGTCATGGCAGGTCTCCGCCTCCTCGAACAGGGCGGTGCGCTCGGTGTCGGCGGCCAGCACGCAATCGATCAGGCTGATGTCGCCTTCCGGCGCTTCCTGGGCGAGGCGGCCGAGGCGGGCGCGCGGGCGAAGATTGATTTCCCCCGCATCGGGGTGCAGGTCGCCGGCGATCAGCTTGAACAAGGTGGTCTTGCCGGTGCCGTTGCGCCCGACCAGACCCACCCGCGCCCCGGCCGGAATATGAACCGTGGCGGTCTCGAAGATGGTCCGGCCGCCGTAGCGGAAGGTGAGGTCGTTGATGTGCAGCATGGGTGCGTGAAATAGCACGCCCGCGTGCACGCGGCAAAGGCGCGCTTTCTTGAGACCGTTGCTCTCCTCATTCTTTGAGGTTATAACCCGCCGTCCCCGGATGCGCCCGGCCGCCCGGGGACGTGCGCGGCCGCCCAAATCCCGTCCCCGGCGCGGCGCGAGCAACCGCCGAAAGGAATTCACCAATGGCCATCGAACGTACCCTGTCGATCATCAAGCCCGACGCCACCCGCCGCAACCTCACCGGCAAGATCAACGCCCGGTTCGAGGAAGCCGGCCTGCGCATCGTCGCCCAGAAGCGCGTGCAGCTGACCAAGGCCCAGGCCGGTCAGTTCTACTCGGTTCACGCCGAGCGCTCGTTCTTCGGCGAACTGGTCGACTTCATGATCTCCGGCCCCGTCGTGGTCCAGGTCCTGGAAGGTGAAGGCGCCGTCGCCCGCAACCGCGAGATCATGGGCGCCACCAACCCGGCCAACGCCGCGCCCGGCACCATCCGCGCCGACTTCGCCGAATCGGTGGAAGCCAATTCGGTGCACGGCTCCGATTCGGCCGAGAACGCCG
Source organism: Magnetospirillum sp. ME-1 (assembly GCF_002105535.1). Lineage (GTDB taxonomy): Bacteria > Pseudomonadota > Alphaproteobacteria > Rhodospirillales > Magnetospirillaceae > Phaeospirillum. Next base: position 308,171 of record NZ_CP015848.1, read on the forward strand.
CCATCGAGATCGCCTTCTTCTTCTCCGGCTGCGAGATCGTCGGCTGATCCCTTCAGCCTGACGCGCCGATCCGGCACGAAAAGCCCCCGGAAGGATGCTTCCGGGGGCTTATTTTATCCATATGGCCGCAAGAATGTATACAATTGCGGGAACAACATTATTTCGCAATATGTTTTATGGATGTACTTTCTGATTTTGCTACTTGCGCGATTTGTATGCACACCCCCAAATAGAGGAATTACAACCTCAACGGATGTATACAATGCAAGCCACACGTCAATCAAGCCGGGGACGGACGCCGGGCGGACGCCCCAACCCCATCGATGTGCATGTGGGCGGCCGCCTGCGCCTGCGCCGCACCCTGCTCGGCCTCAGCCAGGAGGCACTGGGCGAGGCCCTGGGCCTGACCTTCCAGCAGATTCAGAAATACGAACGGGGCGTCAACCGTATCGGAGCCTCGCGCCTGTACGATCTGGCCCGGGCCCTGGACGTGCCGGTGGAGTATTTCTACGACGAGATGCCCTGCGAGGTGATGGCCGCCAGCCCGCGGCACATGGCCCACGCCACCGAGGAACCGCCGGAGCAGCACATCGACCCCATGAGCAAGCGCGAGACCCTCGATCTGGTCCGCACCTATTACCGCATCGGCGACCCCAATGTCCGCAAGCGGGTCTACGAACTGGCCCGCGCCCTGGCCGTCCACACCGGAAGCCGGCGCGAGGATTGATATGCGTACCGTTCCCGGTCAGGTTCCGTAATACCGATAGCCGCCCCGTCCTGCCGCCTTGGCCCCGTACATGGCCATGTCGGCATGCCGCAGCAGCAGGGACGGGGTTTCCCCGTGTTCGGGATAGGACGCGATGCCGATGCTGGCGGACAGGTGCTGGGGCTGATCGGTGATGGTGTAGGGCCGGTTCAGGGCGGCGAGAATCTTTCCGGCCACGTTGCCGGCATCGTCGGGCTGCGGCAGGTCGAACAGCAGGACGATGAATTCGTCGCCCCCCTGGCGGATGACGATGTCGGCGCCTCGAACGGCGTTGCGCAGGCGCCGCGCCGCCTCCTTCAGGATCATGTCGCCCACTTCGTGGCCCAGGGTGTCGTTGATCTCCTTGAACTGGTCGAGATCGATGAACAGCACCGCCAGTCCCCGTCCCGACCGCTTGGCCCCGGCGATGCCGTGGGCGAGGAACTGATCCAGCACGCTGCGGCTGAACAGGCCGGTGAGAACGTCGTGGGTGGCCATGTACTCGATCCGCTCGCGGGCGATGCGGTTGCGCCGGCTCCGTTCGCGGTTGAGCCAATGATAGGTGGCCGCCCCGGCCAGGAGGATGACCAGCGCCCCCAGCGATCCCGACAGCCCGAACAGCGCCAGACGGTCGGCGGCGACGGTGGCCACCAGCGGCACCGGAGCCAGGATGGTCAGCGCCAGGTCGTGCTCGGCCAGGATGGTGGAACTCCTTAAGTACGGCACGCCGTCGCGCCCCCAGCGGTGCAGCGCCGGATGCTCGGCCGAGCCCCAGGGGACGAGGGGAAGTTCCGAAAACTCCGACCGCTTGTAGCGCCCCATGCGCTCGGCCGGGGAAAGCCCCACCACCGCCGCCCCGGGCAGGGTCCGCATTTCCAGCGACTTGTCCTGGGCCAGGATCACCACGCCGTAATTGTCGCTGAGAAGAGCATTGGCCTGATTGACCCAGGACGACAGGTAGGAAATGTCGATCTTGATGGCCATCACCCCCAGCACGCGATCGCCATCGCGAACCGGGGCGGAGAAGAACAGGCCGGGGATATTGGTGACGCGGCCCAGGGCGAACTGATGGCCCAGACGCCCGGCGATCGCCTCGGTGAAGTAGGTCCGGTCGCGGTAATTGGTGCCGACGAAACTGTCCTCCCGACCGCCGTTGCTGGCGGCGATGGCGTCACCCGCCGGGTTGATCAGCCAGATGACGCTGACTGCCCCGATGTCCTCCACCGACCCGGCCAGGGAGCGGTTGAGTTCCGCAAGGCGCCGGTCGGCGGTCAGGATCTCCTGGCGCCGCGCCATGGGCAGCGACGCCAGGTCGGGGCGGTCGCCATACCGTCTCAGGGCGTCGAGAACCGCGCGATCGCGGCCCAATGCCGCCGGAATGCCGTGGAACACGGACAGAGTCCGCTGAAGCCCCTGCGTCATATCCTCGCTGCTCTGACGCAGGTTGGCCTGCACATGCCTAAGGGAGTCCGAAGCCCGCCAGGCGACGTACTCCCCGGAAACCAGCCAGCAGACACCGAGCCAGAACACGATCGCCGCGGAGCAAAGGGCGAAGAACTGCCGGGAAAGACCCGGCTCGGCGGTGATGCCGATCAAATCCCCAGCGCTCGCGGCGACGCCTCGGCCGGCCTGGCTGTTCTGGCACTCGGTGAACGGGACTTGGGATTCCATGATCTGTCGCCCGCATATGGCCGAAAGCGCCGGACAAAAAGGTTACTCCATGGCGCATCTTTCGATGCTACGCATTTTGCCGGACCCTGAAAACGGGAAAGAATGCCTTAGTCTGGGTTGGTTTGCATAGGCCAGCCACTCCACCTGAGGTACACTGTCCGGCTGTAACGCCTTGGGGGAAGGAATGAGGAAAGCTCCGCGACCATCGCGTCTCGCCGGAATCTCGCCCTTGGGAATGTGGAGCATATCCATCGGGCTGGTGCTGATCCTGGTCGGGCTGATGGGGTTCCAGGTCCAGGCCAGTTACCGCCGGACCATCGATGTGGCCCGCGACAACATCGCCGATACCGCCCGCATCACCGAAGAGCAGGTGCGTGGCAGCCTGCGCGTGGTCCGCCTGATGCTGCGCGCCATCGCCGAAGCCCCCCGCAACGACCCCAACCTGCTGCGGCGCTTCATGGCGACCCGTGCCAGGGTGGTCCCCGAGATCCGACAGGCCTTCATCGTCAACGCCGCCGGAATCGTCACGATCTCCACCCTGCCCCAGGTCGAGGGCCGCGACACCTCGCAGCGCCCATTCTTCACAGGGGCGCGCGATATCCCCACGGGGCAGGACATCTATGTGTCCCCCCCCCTGCCCATCGGACAGGACGGCAACATGGTGATCATGGTGTCCATGCCGCTCGGCGGGGCGGATGGGCAATTTGACGGAATTGCCGTCGTGTCGCTGGAACTGGGGTATTTTCAAGGTCTGCTGAAGTCCGTGCATACGGGCGAGGAGGGGGCCGGCGCGTTGCTGGTCACGCCCGAAGGCGACATCATCGGCCGCGACCCCGACCCCGAGCTCTATGTGGGCAAGAACATCGCCAAGGGCGGCGCCTTCGCCATGCACCGCCAGTCCGGCGGGACCGAAAACACCTTCGTCCACGTCACGGTCACCGACGGCAAGGAGAAGCTTTCCGCCGTCCGCACCCTGCGGGAACCGGCATTGCCCCATCTGGTGGTGATCGTCGGCCGCCCGCTCGACGGGGTCCTGGCCCCCTGGCGGAGCGAAGCGCTGACCATCGCGGCGGTGATCGGTGCGCTGGTCGTCGTCATTTTCGGCCTGACCGCCCTGGCCGGGCGACATCTGGTCGCGCTGAAGGCCAGCGAGGAACGTTACCGCGGCCTGATCGAAACTCAGAACGATCTGGTGGTCCGCTTCGCCCTGGACGAGCGCCTGGTGTTCGCCAACGAGGCCTTTGCCGTCGCCCACGGCCAGGACCTGGGGACCGTCATCGGCCAGTCCTGGCGGAATTTCGTCGACGAGCAGGACCACGCCGTCACCGCCCAGGCCATCAACGACGTCCTCCAGCCTCCCGGCTTCCGCGCCACGGTGGAGAACCGCATGAAGATGGCGGGCGGCGGGCGCTGGATATCCTGGGAGGGCGCCGCCATCCGCGACATGGCCGGCCATATCGTCGAAGTCCAGGCCGTGGGCCGCGACATCACCGATTGGGTCGAAAACCGCGACCGCCAGTCCGCCCTGGTCCGCGATCTGGACAAGTCCAACCGCGAATTGGAGCAGTTCGCCTACGTGGCATCCCACGACCTGCGTGAACCGCTGCGCATGATCACCAGCTATCTCGGCCTGATTCAGCGGCGCTACGAAGCCGCCCTGGACGAGGACGGACGCCAGTTCCTCGACTTCGCCCGCGACGGGGCCACCCGCATGGACCGCATGGTTCTCGACATGCTGGAATTTTCCCGCGTCGGCCGCGTCCGCGATCCCCTGACCCGCGTCGATCTGGCCGAGGTCATCGCCATCGCGGCGAGAAATCTGGAACTCCCCATCCAGGAGAGCGGCGCCACGCTGTCGGTTCCCCAAGGCCTGCCGGCCGTCACCGGATCGGCTGGCGAGTTGATCCGCCTGTTCCAGAACCTGATCGGCAACGCCGTGAAATACCGCCATCCCGACCGGCCTCCGGCGGTGGCGGTCTGGGTCGAGCGCCATAGGGATGGCTGGGTCTGTACCGTCGCCGACAACGGCATCGGCATCGCGCCGGAATATTTCGACCGGATCTTCGACATCTTCCAGCGCCTGCACGCCCGCAGCGAGTACGAGGGGACCGGCATCGGGCTGGCGCTCTGCCGCAAGATCGTCGAACACCACGGCGGACGCATCTGGGTGGAATCCGAGCCGGGCCAGGGCTCACGCTTCCGCTTCACCCTGGCCGGCGGGGATGAGGCCTGAGACGATGCCCGCCACCGCCTCGGCGATGCGCCGCGGCCGCTCGTCGATTCCCGACAGCTTGACCTCGCCCGGACGGGGGTCGATCTCGGCGATCTTGTTGCCGGTCTCCACCGGCACCCCGTCGTGGGTCAGCCCCCGCACGATGCCGTCGAAGGGCGCCACCACCATGGTGTCGCCGACCCTGGCCACCACCTCGCCCGCCTTGACCCGCTGGCCGATGGCCGCCTCGGCCCGCAGGATGCCGGAGACGGGCGCGTAGCGGAAGCGCGAGCGGGCCTGCCCCAGCACGGCCCTGGGCTCGCCGGCCAGTTTCAGGGTGCTGCCGCTGCGCACCACCTGGCCCAACCGATCCCACGAGGTCTCCACCGCCACGTCCACGTTGCCGCCGACGGTGCAGCCCGGCCCCATGCCCACCACCAGCGGCGCCAGGCCCATTTGAGGTTCGGGGACCTGCTGCTTGTTCATGCGGGCATCCACCAGCACAGACCAGGAGCGCCCCGCCACGGCCTGCGGAAACTCCATGGCGAGAAGGGGAATCTCGTTCCTGGCCCAGACGTCGCCGATGTCTTGCAGGGTCTCGAGACGGCGGGCCTGAAGGCCCTCGAACGCCACGGCGCCATGAAAATATGCGTCCGAGAAGGCCATGCGCCGACGGATGGCGATGGGCGGCCGGGACGATTGCAGCGCCACCCGGCATCCTTCCCGCGCCAGATACACCGCGACCGCCGAAGCGATCTCGCCGGTGCCTCTGATCAGGACCTCACTGCCCACGGCGACCCATCAAGCCGCCCAGCACCTGATCGGAATAGATGGCGATGACCTGCTCCTTGCTGAGGCGGCCATGGGGGCGGAACCAGGTGCAGACGCCGGTCAGCATGCTGAGGATGCCATAGGCGGCCACATGGGCGTCGCCGCAGGAAAACAGCCCGGCCGCCTCGCCCTGATCGAGGATATCGATCAGGCGGCGCTCGTAGCGCCGGCGCAGGGTGACGATCTCTTCGTAGTGATTGGGCTCGAGCGAGCGCAGTTCCGACGCGCCGATGAACACCTCGCGCTTGCGCACGATGTGATAGGTGACGTGAAAGGCCACGAAGGCCCGCAGCCGCTCCTCCGCGCCTCGCCCCTCCACCGCCGCCATGGCGGCGTCGAACTGCAGGAACAGCTCGTCCATATGGGCGCGGATCAGGTCGTAGAGCAGGTCTTCCTTGGTGCTGATGTGATTGTACAGCGAGCCGACCTGGATGCCCACCTCGGCGGCCAGCTGGCGCAGGCTCATGGCTTCGAAGCCATGCTCGTAGATCAGCTTCAGGCCCGCCTTGCGGATGGCCTCCATGGTGCGGGGGCCGTGGGAACCGATGGTGCGGGCCATGCTTGTCCTAGTGCACTGATTCATTCAGACGGTACACCGACCATCTGAATGAATCAGTGCACAATTCGTTGATTTTGTGGGCCGATTCACCAGACAGATGGTTCATGGCCATGAACCATCTGTCTGGATCGGACCACTAAGAGGCTTGACGGGCGCGAGCCTCGACCGGTGCGGCGAAGACATAGCCCACCGAACGGACGGCGCGCACCGGCAGATTCTCGCCGGTGGCCGAGTTGACCTTGCGCCGCAGCCTCGCCATCACCGCATCGATGCTGCGGTCGTCGTAGCCGCCGATGCTCTTGCCCAGCGCGGCGGCGATGTCGTCACGCGCCACCGAAGCCCCCGGCTCCTGGGTCAGGGTCTGCAGCACCCGGTACTCGGCGTTGGTGAGCGGCACCCGCTGGCCCGACGGCGTGATCAGCGACCAGCTGGCGGCATCGAAGCCCCAGGTCTGGCTTCCTTCTTCGCGGCCTTCGCGCTTTTCCTCGGCCACAGGCTCGTTCAGGCGCCGCGTCAGGCTGTGGATCACCGCCTCCAGCTCCCGGAACTGCACCGGCTTGACCAGATAGGCGTCGGCGCCGGCGGTCAGGCCCAGGACCCGGTCGTCCAGTTGCCCGCGGGCGGTCAGCATGATGATCCCCACCTTGCTGGCCGAACGCAACCGGGCGGCGATGGAAAAGCCGTCCTCGCCCGGAAGGTTGACGTCCAGCACCAGCAGGTCCGGCGCGAAATCCGGCAGAAGGGCATCCATTTCCGTTCCCGACCCGGCGCGCTGGACATTCATGCCCACCAGGGACAGATAACGGCAGATGGATCCGCACAGATCAGGATCGTCCTCAACGACCATAACCTTGATCATAGAACTCCCCCCGCGGCGACAAACTTATCGAGCAATAACAGCATACTTTGCACGCCACCGAGCTAGCGCTTTGGTATTACACTATTTGGCGGCAGAGCCGCATTCCGAAACAACCATATCTCGAAGACGGCTCCCCGTCCCCGCTCACTGTCCACGGATATGGCGGCCCCGTGCAGGTCCATGATCCGCTTGACGATATATAGCCCAAGGCCTGCGCCGCGCACGCGGTCGGACTTGGTGGAGCGGTAGAACTTCTCGAATATCCTCGCCTGCTCCTCGACGGCGATCCCCGGCCCCTGGTCGGCGATCCGAACCCGGACCGCGTCCTCCTCGGCGAAAACCTCGATGGTCACCGGGGAGTGGCTGGGCGAGAACTTTAACGCATTATCGATCAGATTGGAAAACGCGATCCGCAATAAAGTTGAATCGGCCATCACATCCGCCCGCTTCGACATATGCAGGACAAGATCGCGCTCACCGGCGAAGGGCCGCTTGTCGTCGCAGATATCGGCCAACATGCGAACCACATCGACCCGATCGGCGTGCAGCTGCATGGCCGACGAGTCGATCCGGTCGTCGGCCAGACAAACGTCGATGAGTTCCGACATGCGCCGCACGGCCCGGCGGATCTTCGCCACTTCCTCTTCCGCTTCCCCGTTGGCGCGCAGATAGATGTTCAGCAATTGCGAGGCAGCCTCGATGATGGCCAGCGGAACCCTGAATTCGTGGGAGATCATGGCCAGGAAATTGCGCTGCTCGCGCATGGCCTGGCGCTCCGCCTCCAGCGCCGCCTCGGCGCGGCGCCCGGTCAGCCTCAGGGCTTCCTCCAGCTGCTTGCGGGTGGTGATGTCGTTGAGGCAGGTCAGAGCGCAATCCTGGCCGCCGTAATCGAAACGCACCACCGACAGCAGGACCCAGCGCTGCATGCGCGGCATCCGCCGCAGGCGCATTTCATGGCCAAGGACGGCGCCGGTCTGATGGATCTGGGCGATGATTGCCGCCCGTTCGGCCGGCTCGGCGTAGAATTCGGTGCTCATCAGCCCGACCGCCTGATCGGCCGGAACATTGATCAGCTCGGCGGCCGGTCCGTTCAGGTAGATGATCTTTCCATCGGGAAAGCCCGTGACCACCATGGGGAAGGGGGCGGCCTCGAGAATGGCGCGCACTTGGCGCTCGCGATCGGTGACTCGGTTCTCGGCGGCGCGACGCTCGGCGATTTCCCGGGCAAGGGTGGCGTTCGACTCGGCCAGTTCCCGGGTGCGCAGGCCGACCCGCTCCTCCAAGGCCCGTTCGATCTGATAGGCCGCCTCCAATTGCTGCTGTCCGGTGCGGCGGCGTTCGGCCTCGATGCCCGCGTTGTGCCACACCAGCCCGCAGCCGATGAGCAGCATGTGGGTGCCGGCCGCGAAATGAGCGGCCATATCCATCTCGAAGGGCGTGGCGACGAGGCCGAGGACACGGGCCACCACCGTCATGTTGACCATGATGGGAAGCAGGAAGGCCACCATGTACCATCTGGCCACATTGTCGCCGGCCAGGGCCCGCTTCATGGCGAGAAAGGTGGTGATGAAGAACGACAGCAGGACCACCGACTGAACCACCGGCGCCGCCAGCCAGTAGAAGCCCAGCGGCACCGACAACGCCGCCCACTGACCGCCTCGGCCCGCCCAGGTGTAGATCCGCTCCATCCGGGGAAAGTGCCGCCTGAAGTCCAGAACCTGCGCCGCGAAAACGATGCCGCCGCCGATGGCCAGGCAGGTGGAAATCCCCAGCAATTGGTCGGCCACCAGGGGAAAGGAGGGAAGGATCATCTGGGACGCGAAGCCGCCGATGGCCAGATACATGAGCTCCAGCGGAACCGCATAGGCAAGAAATGTGAGATGCAGCCGGTCCCGCCCGACAGCGAACTGCACCAGCGCGAACAGAATGATGACGATCGTCGCGCCATGGGCCAGGCCGTGCGCCAGATCCCGATGGGCGGTGCTGAGGGCGAAGCCGTCGGGCGACAGAATGCGCCCCGTGACGTTGACGGTGCTGCTGGATTTGATCCGCAGGTAGACCCGGTGCGGCAGATCGTCGTCCAGGCGGACCGGAAAGACGAAGGTGCGATAGGGTACGGGCCTGGCGTCGAAGCGGACGCGGTCGCCGACGGCAAAGGTGCGTAAGCCCCCCCCCGCATCCTCGATGAACAGGCTGACCTCGTCCAGATAAGGGGGCTCGATCTCCAGCAGCCAGTGGGAGGGGACGCCGGCGCCGCGCCGGATTTCGGTCCGCAGCCACCAGGCGGCGCCGTCATAGCCCGCCGCGAGATCGCCAGAAAGCGGCGTGAACCAGATGGCCGCCTCGGATTTGGTCACATCGTCGATGTCGAGCGCGGCGGTCGGGTCGCGCAGCGCCGACCAGTGGCCGGCCAACGGCGTCACGCTGGTCTCGCCAAGAAGCGTCACACCGGCGAAAGCCCGCCCTCCGGCGAACACAGCCATTCCGAGCATCACAAACAGGGCCAGCGCGGCTCTTGCCACCCCTTTCCAACGCATGGTCCAGTCGCCTCCCCCGCCCCGCCTATGCAACCGGTACACCGAAGACCGAGACAGTGCAATGGTTGTGGCCGGATTACCTTGCCTTTCGCAGGGTGATCCTATTACCTCTATCGTCATGAAGAGGGGGCGTGATCACAAAGGATGGCTACTGCGCAAGCTGCCGGTTCTGGCGGCTTTGGTGGCGTTTGGCGAGCAGTCGCAAGCGGGGGAGCCGCCCAAGCTGCTGCCGGATCAATCCTTCATCGACACCCGCTACATGCCGCGTCATGCCGGGCAGGACCTCCCGCCCCTCGTGCTGCTGACCGACCTGCCGGTGGCCGAGCCGCTGATGCCCGCCAAGACCGCCTGGCCGGTCGAATTCTTCGCCCAGCGCCGCGCCGTGGCGGCGGCGGCCGGCAATGCGGTGCTGACCGGCGGCTTCCAGGGCAACGGCAACATCTCCACCCAGGCCGGCCTGGCCAATACCGAGATGGGCGACGGCTCGGTCTGGGGCGGGCTGCGCCACGATCACGTCAAGCCCTATGAGGACGGCGCCGGCCAGCGGGTCAATTACGGCTATGACCGCGTCAACAGCCAGCTGGCGGCCAACTGGCGGCCGGCCGCCCAAAGCCGCCTGTCCGGCTTCGTCATGCGCGACGCCTTCTCCAACAACCGCATTCCCAATTACGGCATCGACGCCACCCGCCTGGACCGCTATCTCGCCACCACGGTGTTCGAGCACAAGCCGGCGGAGTCCAAGCTGGACCGCATCGAAACCGCCATCGTCTTCGATGCGCTGAGCTACGACGCCGACAACACCTCGCTGCGGGATCGGGGCAGCATGGGGCTCAAGTACAACGGCCTGTGGACCACCACCCGCGGCCTGGCGCGCGGCGAGTTCACCACCGGAGCCTTCCGCAATACGGTGACCGCCGATTTCGGGCTTTTAAAATACAACATCGACATCGATGCCCTGTATCCGGCCCAGGGCCAGGCGGTCCACCGCATGCCCGACGTCCAGACCCTGCAGGCCGGCCTGACCTGGGCCACCGCCACCCGGCTGTCGCCCCAGGATTCCCTCAGCGCCGCCCTTCGCCTGGACGCCATCCATTCCGACGCCAACGACCGCAGCCACATGCCACCGGTGTCGGGCAGCGGCGCCTCGTCCTTCCAGGTCACGCCGCAGCAATTGTGGAACAGCTATTACGGCAACAACAACAATTCCAGCCCGTCCAACCTCAACCTCAGCGGTCGCGTCCTGCTGGCCCACGACACCGAGGACAAGACCGGGCGGCTGCACATGGACCTGCGACGCGCCGTGCGCAGCCCCGACGCCGGCGAGCGCTTCTACGCCAGTTCCGGCCCCGCCTCCATCACCCAGGTGGGCAATCCCCAGCTGAACCCGGAAGCGCACCATCGCCTGGAGTTCGGGGCGCGACAGGATTTCGGCGGCTTCAAGGGCAATTTCGCGCCGGGCAATCCGGCCGGATCATGGCGGGTGGCGGCCACCGGTTACGGCGACCGGGTGGTGGATTTCATCACCGCCGACCGCGCCCGCGGCCAGCCCGGCATCCTGAAAAGCGACGGCGCCATCGTCTACCGCAACGTGGACGCCTATCTGGCCGGCGCCGCCCTGGAGGGCTGGTGGCAGCTGTCCGAAGGCTGGTCGGCCAGGGCCAAGCTGTCGTGGACCCGGGGCGAGAATCTCACCGATTCCCGACCGCTCTACCAGATTCCGCCGCTCGATGGCGAGGTGGTGGTCGAACATCGGCGCGACCTGGCCCCCGACACGGTGGGATCGGTGGGCGCCCGGCTCAGCTTCGCCGCCAGCCAGAACCGCATCGACGCCTATACCGCCTCCGGCTCGGGTCAGGATACGGCGGGAGGTTCGGCGGGCTGGGCCCTGGTCGACCTGTTCGCCGGCGCCGCGCTGGGCAGCCGGGCGGCCATCACCGCCGGCATCGCCAACCTGCTGGACAAGCACTATCACCTGCACGTCAACGCATTGCCGCAAAGCCCCACCACCCGGCTGCAATGGGCGCCGGGCCGCAGCGCCTTCGTCCAGGCGTCGGTGAGCTTCTGAAGGCATGAAGCAAGCTCACGCCGATGGCGTGGCGGCATCCAGCAGCATGGCGCGGAACAGGGCCAGCAGGGCCAGGTCGATCTCGTCGCCCATGCGCTCGGTCATCATCGTCAGCGCATCTTCCGGCGACATGGGCTCCTTGTAGACCCGGCGGTCGGTGAGCGCCCCGAAGATATCGACGATGGACGCCATGCGGGCCAGCTCATTCAACTGCGAGCCCTTGAGGCCGCCGGGATAGCCCCGGCCGTCCAGTTTCTCGTGATGCTGGGCGGCGATGGTCAGCACCCCCTTGGGCAGGCTGTCGCACAATTGCAGGTAATCCACCGATTTCGGCACATGGCTGCGCATGACCTGCAATTCCCCGTCGTCCAGGCGGCCGGGCTTGTTCAGCACCTCGTGCGGGATGGTCATCTTGCCGATGTCGTGCAGCAATCCGCCGCTGGCCAGCAGGCTGAGATCGTCGCCCTTGAGCCCGATGGTATGGCCGAACAGCGACAGCAGCGTCGCCACCCGAAGGGAATGGACGTAGGAGTAGTTGTCGTGGCCCTTGACCCCGTTGAGGATCACCTTGAAATCGTGGTTGCTGACCGCGTCCACCAGCGGGCCGCAGGCCTCGGTGATCTCCTGGTAGACCAGGGGTTCGCCCTTGTCGATCAGGTCCGAGATGTTGTTGAAGCTGTCCACCGTGCGGCGCAGCGATTCCTTGTAGTGCGGCGCCAGAGTCTCCCAGCCCGCCTCCACCGATTTGTTGACCAGCCCGGAAATGGTCTTGATCAGGGTCGAGCGGCGATAGGGCTTTTCCAGGCAGGCGTCGGTGTCGTAGGCGGCGCTGCCCAATTGCTGGATGGGGCGGGCCAGCGTGCGGATGATGGGCACGCCCTTCAGCAGCCTGCGGGCGGTGGCGATGGGGTCCCCCCCCAAACGGGGCAGCGCCTTTTCGTCGAGCAGCACCACGCAGGGCGGCGTCCCGGCCAGGCTCTCCATGGCCTGGTCGAACCGCTCGTAGACCGCCACCTGGTAGAAGGAGGTCAGGGCCGCGGCCACCTGCTGGCGATGGCCGGGATGGGCGTCGATCACAGCCACCAGAATCTTGCGGGAATGCTCCGCCGCCGGCATCGCCGTCGCCATCAGGCGGTCCCTCCCTGGCGGGAGGCGGCCGGCTGTCCGAGATCGAAGCCGCGCAGGGTGTGCTGCAGCGTCTCGCGGATACGGTCGGTCTGCTCGGCGCTGGGGCGCGCACCCGTCGGGCTGGGCTTGCTCATGGCCTGCACCCAGATCCATTGGCCGGGGGGCGTGTCGAGAAAGCGCAGAAGACGGCGCAAGGCATGCGCCAGAACCTGGGCGGCGCGGCTTTCGGCATAGAAGGTGTCCCACACCAGATTGTGCCCGTGCACCACCAGCAGGCTTTGCAGGATGGCCCGGCTGTGGCGGTCGTATTCGGCGTATTTGTCGCCGCACGCCGCCTCCAGCACCTCGAAATAATTGTTGAGGAAGGACCGGGGATAGGCAGGAGGCTCGCCCGTCAGCAAGGTCTCGAACGGGCGCACCATCAGGCGGCGGAAAGGATTGTCGCGGCTGGACGCCTTGCCCCGGCCGGGCTGGAACCGCTGCCAACAGGACTTTTCCAGGGAATCGAAGGCCACATCCAGTTCATAGGTGCCGCGCCCCACCAGCTTCAGAATCTTGACCGCATCCTCGACGCGGACCAGGCCGTCGCGGGCGGTTTCGCGCAGAAGTCGTTCCAGGACACCCGACACCACGGCGGCGGCACCATAGCAACCGCGCCCCTCGCCGGCGCAGGGCATCCCGGCCCCTTCCGCATCCGTTGAATTTCGCCAGCCACCACCCGAAATATTCATTCCCAAGTCTCATGCCATGCTCAAATCCCATATCTTGAGTATGGGGATAGCCATGAGAATGCACAACATTCAGAGGGTAACGAACGTCAACAAATTCTTACATGCTTCCATGCCGGCATTGCAGAATCACGGCGATACGGGATTCACCCTACCCCGTAAGTCTATAAGCCAGACCCAATAAGCCCAGCCCATACCTGTCGATTACTTCCTTTGAATAAGCAAAAAGGCCCCCGTCCCAAGGGACAGGGGCCTCCTCCATTCGCCCGTAAAGGCGAAGGTGGATCAGTACATGTGCTGGCCGCCGTTGACCGACAGGGTCGAGCCGGTGATGAAATCGGCCTCGTCGGCGATCAGGAACATGACGCAGCGCGCAATATCCTCGGCGCGGCCCAGACGGCCCACCGGGATCTTGGCGATGATCTTCTCCAGCACCGCCGGCGGCACGGCGCGGACCATGTCGGTGTCCACATAGCCGGGCGCGATGGCGTTGACGGTGATGTTCTTGGCGGCACCTTCCTGGGCCAGGGCCTTGGTGAAGCCGTGGATGCCGGACTTGGCGGCGGCGTAGTTCACCTGGCCGTACTGGCCGGCCTGGCCGTTGATGGAGCCGATGTTGACGATGCGGCCGAAGCCCCGCTCGCGCATGGAATCGATGGTGAGGCGAGCCATGTTGAAGCAGGAGGTCAGGTTGGTGTGGATCACGTCTTCCCACATCTGATAGCTCATGCGATGCAGGGTGGCGTCACGGGTGATGCCGGCGTTGTTGACGATAATCTCCACCGGGCCGTGCTCGGCGACGATCTTGGCGATGGCGGCCTCGCAGGCGGGGTAGCTGCCGACGTCCCACTTCATGGCGGGAATGCCGGTCTCGGCGGTGAACTTGGCGGCCGCCTCGTCATTTCCGCCGTAATTGGCCACCACCTTGTAGCCGGCCTTCTTCAGGGTCACCGAAATCTCGCGGCCGATGCCGCGGGTACCGCCGGTCACAATTGCTAAACGACCCATGGACTTCTCCTCTATCACTGTGTCTCCGCTCGGATCTTTGATGCCGGATTGATCCGGCGCGTCCGATCTTGTTTTTCCGTCCTGTGAAAAGCCGGGGAGCCGCCGGGCGGGCGCGGCTCCCCTTTTTCTATGAGCCTATAAGATCAGCGCTCGACGCAGAGCGAGATGCCCATGCCGCCGCCGATGCACAGGGTGGCCAGGCCCTTCTTGGCGTCGCGGCGGGCCATTTCGTACAGCAGGTCCACCAGGATGCGGGCGCCCGAAGCGCCGATGGGGTGGCCGATGGCGATGGCGCCGCCGTTGACGTTGACCTTCGAGGTGTCCCAGCCCATGCCCTTGTTGACGGCGATGGCCTGGGCGGCGAAGGCCTCGTTGGCCTCGATCAGGTCCAGGTCCTCGTGCTTCCAGCCCAGCTTGGCCAGCAGCTTCTGGGTGGCGGGAACCGGGCCGTAGCCCATGGTGTTGGGATCGGTGCCGGCGGTGGCCCAGCCGGCGATGCGGGCCAGCGGCTTGATGCCGCGCTTGTCGGCTTCCTTGGCGGTCATCAGCACCAGGGCGGCGGCGCCGTCATTGATGCCCGACGCGTTGGCGGCGGTCACCGTGCCGTCCTTCTTGAAGGCGGGCTTGGGCTTGGCGATCTGGTCCAGGGTGGCGCCGATGCGGATGAACTCGTCCGTGTCGAACTGCTTTTCCTCACGCTTGACCATGATGGTCACCGGGGTGATCTGGTCCTTGAAGCGCCCGGCCTTCTGGGCGGCCTCGGCCTTGTTCTGCGACGCCAGCGCGAAGGCGTCCTGCTCCTCGCGGGTGATCTGGTACTTCTCGGCCAGATTCTCGGCGGTGATGCCCATGTGGATCGGGTTGAAGGCGTCGGTCAGGCCGTCCTTGATCATGGTGTCGGCGAATTCCAGGCCGCCCATCTTGACGCCGCCGCGCAGGAAGGCCGCGTGCTGGGCATTGCTCATGCTCTCCTGGCCGCCGGCGACGACGATGTTGGAATCGCCCAGCTTGATGGCCTGGAAGCCCAGCGCCACGGCGCGCAGGCCCGAGCCGCACAGCTGGTTGATGGCCATGGCGGTGGCTTCGGCGGGAATGCCGGCCCGGATGGCCGCCTGGCGGGCGGTGTTCTGGCCACAGCCGGCGGACAGGATGTGGCCCAGAAGAACCTCGTCAACGGCCCCGGCCTCGACTCCGGCGCGCTTCAGCGCCTCGCGGATGACGATCTCGCCCAGCTGGGCCGCCTGAAGGCCGGCCAGCGAGCCGCTGAACGAGCCGACGGCGGTGCGGGTGGCGGCGGCGATAACAATGTCGGTCATGAGCTTGGAGTCTCCTAAGGTGGGTATGGGGCCGCTCAAAGGCAGAACTGCTTGGGGGAGGGGGATTTCTGGCATGGTTCCAGAAACATGTCTCCCCCCGCTGTCATAGCGCTTCGGTTACCCCTTATGCAACCAGTCTAATTGCCTGCTCTGCGCTGCAGCCAGCGCATGAGCGGCCCATAGACCTCGGTCTTGGCGCGCGGTCCGGTCAGCATGCCAACATGCCCACCGGCCAACCGCATCAGCTTGGCACTTGGGATGCGTTCCCACAATGGTAAAGCTGAGACCGGCGGCACAATCCTGTCCCGCTTGGGGATCATCACCAGGGTGGGAACCGTAACACTCTCGGGGTTGACGGGCCTGCCTTCGATACACCAGCGCCCCTGGACAGGATCATTTTCCCCGTACCAGCCGAACAGACATTCGCGCGCCACCGGCCCGGCCAGCGGCACGCCGTCATTGGCCCAGTCCTCCAGCGCCACAAAGTCGCGGGCGGCGGCACTTTTGCGCTTCAGGCGGGTGAATGCCGTGAACTTGCGCACGGCCAGGCCGGGGTCCAGGCCGGCGAACATGGCCTGAAGCATGTCCACCGGCACCTCGCCCACCCCGTCGATCAGGCTGCCCATGGGCTGGGCCAGGGCCTTCATCAGCACGGAATTGGCCTCGCGCCCCACCACAAAGTCGAAGGGGGTGGCCAGCAGCACCAAAGCCGACACCGCGTCCGGGCGCCGCTGGGCCAGGGCCAGGGCCAGCAGCCCGCCCATGCAATAGCCCACCACCGCCGCCTTTTTCCCTGTCAGGCGCACCACCTCGTCCAGCGCCGATTCCAGCCGCCCGGCGATGTAGTCGGTCAGGGTGAAGCGCCGTTCCACCTCGCCCGGCGCGTCCCAATCCACCAGGAACGGCGCCAGCCCCTTTTCCGCCAGATAGCGCATCAGGCTGCGCTTTTGCGAAAGGTCCAGGATATAGGCCCGGTTGATCAGCGAGGGCACCACCAGCACTGGCGGGCCGTCGCATCCGGGCAAG
The DNA here is from genome assembly GCF_002105535.1 of Magnetospirillum sp. ME-1. Lineage (GTDB taxonomy): Bacteria > Pseudomonadota > Alphaproteobacteria > Rhodospirillales > Magnetospirillaceae > Phaeospirillum. The sequence continues at coordinate 324,856 of NZ_CP015848.1, forward strand.
CGGTAGTCGCGTAAGCTTGTGGTGCCCTGGCGCCAGACTTCCGGGGCCGGGTCGAGGGCGCGGCGATAGGGATGGTGGCGATAGGCCTCGATCCCCGCCAGAAAGGATTCGTGGCGCCGCGCCGATTCGGCGGCGATTTCGGCGTCAAGCCGGGTCCAGGCGTCGGGTCCGGCGTCCGCGAGGCTTTGCGTCAGGCTTCGGCCCGCCTCCGCCAAGGGCGGCCTCCAGCCGAGCGACCCGTCCTTCAAGTGCGGCAAGGCGGCGCGCGAGCTCATCAGGGTCGAGGCGTGGGTCATCAGATGCAGGGCCAACGGGCGGGGCCCCGTTCGCGGTGCTGGGCTGCTGGGTCCGCTCATCGGCTTTCGGCCCATTGTTGGGTTGATTGACCTTCAGCCCGGTGGCCTGGGCCACGGCTGCGGCGCTTTGAGTCATCAGGGCGACGCCGCGGGCGACGGCCTCGGCCAAGGCGGGGTCGGCGGCCACGGCCGCCACCTGCTCCTGCCACAGGTCGAGATAGCGGCGCGCGAGCGCCTGGAAATCGGGCGGCGCGTTGGACATGGGCGGATCATAGCCCAGCCCCCCGCCCTTGACCATATGGTGCGACGCCATATCGCATCAGCGAAAGAAAATTGTTGCCAATCGACGCGGCACGTAAAATTCTGTTACTACTGGTGCAATGCAGCGGGCAATGCCGCCCGCCGGACAAAATCGAGACGAAAACGCAGATGTCAGAGTCGCAGACCTCCGCCAAGGCCCCGATCACGATCAAGAAGTACGCCAACCGTCGCCTCTACAACACGGCGACCAGCAGCTACGTCACCCTGGACCATCTGTCGCAGATGGTGAAGGACGGCGAGGACTTCGTGGTCTACGACGCCAAGACGGGCGAGGATATCACCCGCTCGGTCCTGACCCAGATCATCGTCGAGGAAGAATCCAAGGGTGGCCAGAACCTGCTGCCCATCAGTTTCCTGCGCCAGTTGATCGGCTTTTATGGCGATTCGCTGGGCGGGCTGGTGCCGCGCTACCTGGAATATTCCATGCAGGCCTTCTCCCACAACGAGGCCCAGATGCGCGACTACATGCGCAACGCCCTGGAAGGGATGTTCCCCTTCGGCCCGTTCGAGGAAATGGGCAAGAAGAACATGGCCTTCATGGAAAGCGCCATGAAGATGTTCAGCCCCTTCTACCCCCAGGGCGCCGACGGCTCGTCGCCCAAGGTCGAGGATCTGCAGGCCAGCGTGTCGGCCCTGCAAAAGCAGATCGACCAGCTGACCAAGAAGAAGTAACGGGGCGGCGGGGGGCCCCCGCCCGCTTCCCGTCTACTGTCCCGGTTTTCCCACCGCCACGAACGACAACCCGTCCGCGTCCAGCAGACGCCTGGCCACCCGACGCGCGTCGTCCAGGCTGACGGCATTGATCACCGCCGCCCGCCGGTCGAGGAAGTCGATGCCCAGCCGGTCCACCTGCATCTGAACCAGCAGGCCGGCGATGGCCGCGGTGGAATCCTGGGACAGCGGGAACGAGCCGTTGAGATAGGTCTTGGCGTCGGCCAGTTCCGTCTCGGTGGGACCAGCGTCGTGCATGCGGCGGACCTCGTCCCTGATCAGGCCGACGCTTTCATTGAAGCGCGCATTCAACGTGGCCACCGAGCCGACGATCAGCCCGGAATGGGCATAGGGCGACAGGTAGGAGGTGACGGAATAGGCCAGGCCGCGCTTTTCGCGCACCTCCTCGGTCAGGCGCGACGAAAAACCGCCGCCGCCCAGGATGTAGTTCACCACGTAAGCCGCGTACCAGTCGGGATCGTCGCGCTTCAAGCCCGGCAGCGCGAACAGGGCGGTGGTCTGGGGATTGTCCTTCGGGATCACCGCCAGCCCGGCGGGGGGCTTGGCCGCCACCTCGGCAATGTCGCCCAGGGGACCGGTGGCGGGCAGGCCGCCGAACACCTCGTCCAGGCGCCGGGCCAGTTCGTCGGGCGCGATGTCGCCCACCACGCCCACCACCAGCCGGTCGCGGGTCAGTTGCGCCCGGGCCAGGGCCCGCAGGTCGGCGACCTGGATGGCCTTGACCGTCTCGATGGTGCCGCGCGGCGAGCGGGCGTAGGGGTGGCCGGCGAAGGCGGCCTCGAACAGCCGGCGCGAGGCCTGGGCGCCGGGGTCCTGGCTTTCGCGCATCAACCCGGCCAGCAACTGGCCGCGGATGCGCTCCACCGGCTCCTTGTCGAAGCGCGGCTGGGTAAGCGCCAGACGGAACAGGTCGAAGGCGGTATCCTTGTTCTCCGACAGGGTCTTCAGATGCCCGGCGAAGCTGTCGCGGCCGGCGTTGAACCCCAGCGTGATGACCTTGTCCTCGAGGATCTGCTGGAAGGCCTGGGAATCATAAGGGCCCGCCCCTTCGTCCAGCAGGGCGGCCATCATGCCGGCCAGACCGGACTTGGCCGCCGGGTCGTGGGCGGCGCCGCCCTTGAACGCCACCTCCATGGCGATGATGGGATTGGAATGATCACGGACCAGCCAGGCCTCCAGCCCCTTGGGGCTGGTCACCTTCTCGACGGTGACGGCGCCGGCGGGAAGGGCGAACAGCAGCAAAGCGGCAAATCCCATAACCCGGGCCGTCATTCCGACGACCATCGGAAGGAGGAATCTCAGTCTGGGAAGACTCTTCCGACCCGGCGCGATCATGCCGGACGGAGATCCCTCGCCTGCGCTCGGGATGACAGAAACGGTCCGCATCTCAATGCACTCCCTTGGCCGGGGCCGACAGCGGCATGGCGGCACGGGTCTGACCCGGTTTGGCGGCGGCGGGGTCGGGCAGCAGCAGCCCGGTCACCGAGGCGGCCGGATTGAACACGGCCGCCGCGGCCTTGGCCACCTGCTCGGGCGTCACGGCTTTGATCCGCTCGGGCCAGGCCTCCACTTCGTCGACGGAAAGCCCCGAGGCCAGGGCCTGCCCCAGGGTCTGCGCTCCGGTGTGCAGGGAATCGCGGCCATAGACGGCGCTGGCCCGCAGCCGGGCCTTGGAGCGCTCCACCTCGGCGGCGGAAAAGCCCTCCTTGACGATGCGGGCCAGTTCCTGCTCGATCAGCGCCTCCAGCTTGTCCAGCGGCACGCCGGGGCGAGGGCTGGCCGCCACATGGAAGGCGGTCCGCCCCACGGCGACGGGATCGTAGGAGGTGCTGATGGCCGCCGCCGCCCCCTTCTCCACCACCAGCGAGCGGTAGAGCCGGGAGGTGGCGCCGTCGCCCACCAGATCGGCCAGAACCTCCAGCGGATAGGCCAGATCGCGGTCCCCGGCTCCTAAGCTGGGGGCGAGGTAGAGACGGCTCCACGACGGCTGGGCGACCCGGCCGTCCTTCAGCGTGATGCGGCGCTCGGCCCTGTGGGGCGGCTCCTCGGTGCGGGCGCGCGGCGGCGTGTCGGCGCGGGGAATGGTGCCGTAATAGGTCTCGGCCAGGGGACGAACCGTCTCGGCCGTCACGTCGCCGGCCACCACCAGGATGGCGTTGTTGGGGGCATACCAGCGGCGATAGAAGGCCAGGGCGTCGTCGAGCGAGAGCGCGGCGATCTCGTCGGGCCAGCCGATGATCGGACGGCGATAGGGGGAATTGAGGTAAAGCGCCGCCTCCATCTGCTCGTGCAGCAGGGCGCCCGGATTATTGTCGGTGCGCGACCGCCGCTCCTCCAGCACCACGTCGCGCTCGGTGCGGAAATTGGCCTCGTCGAGGACCAGATTGCGCATGCGGTCGGCTTCCATGCGCATCACCAGTTCCAGCTTGTCGGCGGCGACGTTCTGGTAATAGCCCGTGTAGTCCGACGAGGTGAAGGCGTTGTCGCGGCCGCCGTTGCGGGCCACGATCTTGGAGAACTCGCCGGGCGGCACGCTGGGCGTACCCTTGAACATCAGGTGTTCCAGCAGGTGGGCGATGCCGCTCTTGCCCGCCTCCTCGTCGGCGGCGCCCACCTTGTACCAGACCATGTGGCTGACGATGGGCACCCGGTGGTTGGAGATCACCACCACCTGCATGCCGTTGGACAGGGTGAAGGTCGCGGGATCGAACACTCCCGCCCTTGCCGGGACGGCGGCCAGCAGCGCACCGAGCAACAGGGCGCACAAACGGATGGGGCTCATCGGGCCTCCTGATGATCAGACGCGACGGATATGGGACGGTTCGGGATGCTTGGCAAGCAACCTGAACAAAACGTCATGCCGGGCACACGGCCCGGTCACGGCGGCGGCTAGTTGAAGACGCCTTCCAGCCAGGCGCGCTTGCGGCGCTGGACCTGGGGGGTCTCGCCATCGGACACCGACTTGCCGAGCGCCTGATTCTCGCGCAGGCGCTGGGTCTCCTTGGCGGCGTCCACGGGGGTGCCGGGCGCCTCGGGCTTGCGCCAGAACATGATGCGCTCCTGGAAGCTCTTGTCCGCGTCGGCCAGGGCCTGGGATTCCTTGTTCACCAGCACGCGGATGTCGGGCTGGATGGAATCGGCGCCCACCCGCTTCATCATGGCCACGTCGCCGGCGGTGCGGCCCTCGGTGGAAATGGCGGTGCCCGTCCGGCTACCCGTCAGGATGTTGCGGGCCTGGTCGCGGGTCGTGCCTTCCTGCGGGCGGACGGCGCCCGGCTGCGGCGGCCGCAGGGTGAATTCCGGCGGCATGGACAGCGGCGCGCGGCTCACCACCTGGAACTCGTCCGGCGGCTGCTTCTCGTAGCCGAGCGAACGCTTGACGTCGGTGCAGGCGGACATCGCCACCGGCGCCAACACGGCGGCCAGGGCAATCAGTCGGGCGGTGGTGCGGTTGGTCTTCATGGCCCTAATTCTTAGACGAATCGCGCGCGCCAAACAAGGAGTCGACGACGAGAAAAACAGCGCCGACGGTTATGGCCGAATCCGCCACGTTGAAGGCCGGCCAGTGATAGCCCGCCACATGCACGTCCAGAAAGTCCGCCACCGCCCCGAAACGGGCCCGGTCGATGACGTTGCCCAGCGCGCCGCCGATGATTCCGCCCAGCGCCACCTGCACAAGCAGGGTCTCGGCCTTGGCCAGCCAATAGGCCATGCCGGCGCAGATCAGCATGGCCAGCGCCGAGAGGATGATCGCATTCCACTCGCCGCCAGTGTTGCCGATGCCGAAGCTGACGCCGCGGTTCCAGGCCATCACCAGATCAAGGAACGGCAGAACCTCGATGCGGATGGCGGAATAGAACGGCGCGCCGTCCACGCCTTCGGGGCGCATGACCTTCTCGATGATCCAGTACTTGGAGATCTGGTCGAGAACGATGATCAGGGTGGCGACGGACAGGCCGCGGGGCAGCGCGTTGGAGAGAACCACCTTCAGCCCGCCTCCACCGCGTCGGAGCACCGGTGGCAGACGCCCTCGTGCCTGGCCGATCCCACCTCGTGCAGCACCTTCCAGCAGCGCTGGCATTTTTCGCCCTCGGCCGGATGGGGGGCGACCGAAACGCCGGGCACCTCCGGCAACTGGAACTCATCCTCGGCGGGCAGGCCGTCGATGACCCGGATGCCCGACGTGATGCAGATTTCCGCCATGTCCAGACCGGCGAGCAGCTCGTGAATCTCCGACGACACGGTCAGGCGCGGGCTGGCCTGCAGGCTTGATCCGATACGCTTTTCGCGCCGCTCGATCTCCAGCGCCCCGGTGACCACCTTGCGCACGTCGCGGATTTTGGCCCACCTGGCGGCCAGATCCTCGTCCCGCCAATCGGCCGGAATCGCGTGGAACTGCTCCAGATGCACCGAACCGTCCTCGGACGGGTGGCGGGCCAGCCACGCCTGCTCGGCGGTGAAGCACAGGAAGGGGGCCAGCCACTTGGTCAGGGTGTCGAGCAGGATGTCCATCACCGTGCGGGCGGCCCGGCGGCGGATGGACGAGACGGCGTCGCAGTACAGCGCGTCCTTCCTGATGTCGAAGTAGAAGGCCGACAGGTCGACGGCGCAGAAATTGTGCAGCTCGGTGAACAGCCCGTGGAACTGGAAGCCGTCGCAGGCGTCGCGGAACTGCCGGTCCAGCTCGCTCAGGCGATGCAGCACCCAGCGCTCCAGCTCGGGCATCTCGGCCACCGGCAAGGCTTCCGCCGCCGTAAAGCCGTCCAGCGCGCCCAGCAGATAGCGCAGCGTGTTGCGCAGGCGCCGATAGATGTCCACCTGGGTCTTCAGGATCTCCGGCCCGATGCGCAGGTCGTCGGAATAGTCGGAACCGACCACCCACAGGCGCAGGATGTCGGCGCCCATGGAGCCCACCACTTCCTGCGGCGCGACCACGTTGCCCAAGGACTTGCTCATCTTGCGGCCGTCCTCGTCGAGGACGAAGCCGTGGGTCAGCACCGCGTCATAGGGGGCGCGGCCACGGGTGCCGCAGGATTCCAGAAGTGAGGAATGGAACCAGCCGCGATGCTGGTCCGAGCCTTCCAGGTACAGCGAGGCGGGCCAATTGAGGCGCGGCCACTCGTCACCCTCCAGCACGAAGGCGTGGGTGCAGCCGGAATCGAACCACACGTCCAGGATGTCGGTGACCTTGTCGTAATCCTCGGCCTTGTATTCGGGCGCCAGAAAGCGCGACGGGTCCGAGGTGAACCAGGAATCCGACCCTTCCGCCTTGAAGGCCTCGACGATGCGCTCCATCACCTTGGCGTCGCGCAAGGGCTGGCCGGACTTCTTGTCCACGAACACGGTGATGGGCACGCCCCAGGCGCGCTGGCGCGACACGCACCAGTCGGGGCGGTTCTCCACCATGGAGCCGATGCGGTTGCGGCCCTGGTCGGGCACGAAGCGCGTCTCGGCGATGGCCTTCAGCGCCTTGGCCCGCAAGCCCGTGCTCTCCATGGAGATGAACCACTGAGGCGTGTTGCGGAAGATCAAGGGCGCCTTGGAGCGCCAGGAATGGGGATAGGAATGCTCCACCTTGCCATGGGCCAGCAAATTGCCGGTCGCGGTCATGGCCTCGATCACCGGCTTGGCGACGGGGGAGTAGTACTTGCCGTTCTTGCCCTGGTTCAGCACCTCCATCCCGGCGAAGATCGCCACATGGGGGAAGTACTTGCCGTCAGGCTGCACCGTGTCGGGAATGGCGATGCCGTGTTCCTTGCCCAGATGCCAGTCGTCCTCGCCGTGGCCCGGCGCGATATGGACGAAGCCGGTGCCGGTGTCGGTGGTGACGAACGAGCCGGCCAGCAGCGGCACCTCGAAATCGTAGCCGCCCTTGGCCTGCTCGTGAAACTTCAGCGGGTGGTGGCAGATGGTGCCGGCCAGGGTCTCGCCCTTGAAGCGCGCCAGCTCCTTGAAGGCGCACTTGGCATCCTTGGCCACCTGCTCGGCCAGATCGGCGCAGAGAACCAGCTTTTCGCCGGGCTGGGCCAGGCCGGTTTCGCAGGATTCCACCTCGACCAGCACGTAGTCGAACTCGGCGCCATAGGCGATGGCGCGGTTGCCCGGCATGGTCCACGGCGTGGTGGTCCAGATCACCACCTTGGCGCCGTCGAGGGTGGGGCAGCAGGCCTTCGTCACTGGGAACTTGACCCAGATGGTGATGGAGGTGTGGTCGTGATACTCCACCTCGGCCTCGGCCAGCGCGGTCTTTTCCACCACCGACCACAGCACCGGCTTGGCGCCCTTGTAGAGCGAGCCGTCCAGCAGGAACTTGCCCAGCTCGGCGGCGATCACCGATTCGGCGTGGTTGGTCATGGTGGTGTAGGGATGGTCCCAGTCGCCGGTGATGCCTAAGCGCTTGAACTCTTCCTTCTGGATGGCGATCCACTTGGCGGCGAACTGGCGGCATTCCTCGCGGAAGGCGACGATATCCACCTCGTCCTTGTCCTTGCCGGCCTCGCGGTACTTTTCCTCGATCTTCCACTCGATGGGCAGGCCGTGGCAGTCCCAGCCCGGGACGTAATCGGCATCACGCCCCAGCATCTGCTGGCTGCGGGTGATGACGTCCTTGAGGATCTTGTTCAGCGCGTGGCCGATATGCAGGTTGCCGTTGGCGTAGGGCGGGCCGTCGTGAAGGATGAACTTTTCCCGGCCCTTGGCCTTGGCGCGCAGGCGCCCGAACAGGTCGATCTTCTCCCAGCGGGCCAGCAGCTCGGGCTCCAGCTTGGGCAGTTCGCCCTTCATGGGGAAATCGGTCTTGGGCAGGAAGACGGTATTCTTGTAATCGACGCTCATGATCGGCTCTCAGACATCAGGATCGACGGGCACCATGGGCCCGGCGGCGGCGGAAAACTTGCGGGCGGCCAGCATCTTGCGGCCGGTCTCCACGTCGGCGGCGATCTGGCGGGTCAGTTCATCCAGGCCGCCGAAGCGGCGTTCGGGACGGACATGCTCGACCAGCGCCACCCGGAGGTGGCGGCCGTAAAGGTCCTCGTCGAAGTCCAGCAGATGGACTTCGAGCAATTCGTCGGTCTTGTCGAAGGTGGGGCGGCGGCCGAAATTGGCCACGCCGTCATGCCACACCGTCGCCCCGCCCTTGTCGATGCCGGCCCGCACCGCATAGACGCCGCCGGCCGGGCGCTGATACTCGCCCAGGCGCAGGTTGGCGGTGGGAAAGCCCAGGATGCGGCCGCGGGCATCGCCGTGCTCGACGCGGCCTTCCACCTCCCAGTAATGGCCCAACAGGCGGGCGGCGGCATCGGGACGCCCCGCCACCAGATGCTCGCGCACGGCGGTCGACGAATAGGTCTCGCCATGATCGGCCATGGCGGGCGGCACCACGGTGACGCCGAACCCGGATTCCTCGCCGCATTTCTGCAAGAAGGCGCCGGTGCCCAGACGGCCCTTGCCGAAGACGTAGTCATAGCCCACCACCACGTGGCTGGCCTTGAGGCAGCCGACCAGCACGTCGCCGACGAATTCCAGCGCGGTCATGGCGGCGAAGTCGCGGTCGAAATGCTGCTGGTAGAGGAAATCGGTGCCCAGCGCCTCGATCAGGCGGGACTTGACGCGAAAGGGCGTCAGGCGGAAGGGCGGCTGGTCGGGATTGAACAGCGAGCGCGGATGGGGCTCGAAGGTCATCACCGCATGGGCCACGCCCAGCTCGCGGGCGATGCGCCTGGCCGTCAGGATGACCGATTGATGGCCGAGATGGACGCCGTCGAAATTGCCCAGCGCCACCACGCAACCGCGGTGGTCGGGGGACAGTTCGCCGCAATGCCGGATCAGGCGCATCTTGAAGACTGGACCTCAGGAAAAAACCGAGGGCCAAGGGGTAGTGCATTGGCGCGACGAGCGCAAGTGTGAAGCCCCCTCCCCAACCCCTCCCCACGAGGGGGAGGGGCTTTGTCGCTCCCCTCCCCTTGATGGGGAGGGGTTGGGGGCGGGGTGACGCCTCAGCCCTTGGACGGGACCATCAGGGTGGCTTCGCCGTCCATGACGATCTTGCCGGCCACCGAGCAGGTGGTCTTGAAGGTGGCGAACTTCTTTTCCGGGGTGAGGCCGGTGACCTCGACGCGGGCGGTGACGGTGTCGCCGATGCGCACGGGGGCCTTGAACTTGAGGAGCTGCGAGACGTAGATGCAGCCCGGGCCCGGCAGCTTGGTGCCGAACACGGTGGAGACGAAGGCCGCCGACAGCATGCCGTGGGCGATGCGGCCCTTGAACATGGTCTGCGAGGCGAATTCCTCGTTGATGTGGACCGGGTTGAAATCGCCCGACACGCCGGCGAAGGCGACGATGTCGGCCTCGGTCACGGTCTTGGCGAAGATGGCCGACTGGCCGACCGACAATTCCTCGAAATACATTCCGTTCAACGACTCGCCGCTCATCCTTCGTCTCCACATTTATGGTTGTTGCTGCGACGCAGCGCAAAGCGCGGGCGGAGTATAGACGCAACGGGGGGCGATCCTCAACCGAGGGATTGGAGACGTTCAAGCCTTGCCTTGGGCGCCCGCCTGTGGCCGAATGCCGGCCACCCAACGACCAAGCGTGGCCTGTCGTGACCTATCGCCTGTTGCTCCTGCTTCCCCTGCTGCTGGGCGCCTGCGCCGCCGCCAATCCCTGGGTCAACCCGCAGGTGCCCAAGGACCAGTGGGATCGCGACTATTCCGCCTGCCGCCGTTCGGCCGACCGCGATTCCGGCTACCGCGACGACGGCCGCGACGGCTACAGCCCGACCCGGGATTACGAGCGCGCCCAGGCCAAGCGCATGTACGATGCCAGCCTCAACGCCTGCATGCGTTCGCTCGGCTATTTCCCCGCCCCCAAGAAGTAAGGATTCCAGCCCATGCGCCGTGCCGCCCTGGCCCTTTGCTGCCTGTTCGCCGCAATCCCCGCCGCCCTGGCCGAGGATCTGCCCAAGGGCCCCAAGGCGCCGCCGCCCGAGCCGCTGCCCGATGCGCCTTGCGACACCGCCAAGGCGGATTCCGGCGACTGGCTGGTGGGACGCTGGGTGGCGCCCTATTCCAAGTGGGAATTCAAGCGCGAGCCCCAAGGCCTGGCGTGGAAGCTGGAGCAGAAGCCCGACATCAACCGTGACCTGGGCTACAAGCAGGGAACGGTGATCGAGGGCAAGGTGGACGCCGTCAGCCCCTGCACCATGAAGCTGACCGCCACCGAGAACGGCGAGACCGCCTTCGCCTTCGAGGGCGTGCGCACCGAGGACGGCAAGATCTACGGCTATGCCGTCAACAAGGCGGGCCAGAACGCCCGCTGGACGCTTAGGCGGGAACGCTGATCATCATCTTTTCCAGGCGGGAGCGCAGGTCGTCGGGAAGCGGCGTGGAGCGCCGCGTCTCCTGATCGGCCAGCACCAGCACCGAATCGGCGACGGCCACGCAGCGCTCGCCCACGAACACCCCCTGGCCCAGATGGAAGGACGTGCGGCCGATCCGGGTCACGCCGGTGCCGATGCGCACCTCGCCCGGCCAGTGGATCTCGCCCAGGAAGTCCAGCACCAGCCGGGCGATGACCATGAAGGTGCCGGGCGGCGTCAGCGGGCGGCCCGGCTCCAGCAGGAACTGGGTGCGCCCCGTCTCGCAGAACACCGAGAAGGCCACGTTGTTGATGTGCCCCTGGGCGTCGGTGTCGCAATAGCGCAGCGTCTCGCGACACCAATGGGGGTAGAGGGAGGGGTCCTTCAGGTCGGGCTTCGGCGTCATATCGTCTCTCATGGGGTTTCTCGGACTATCCGGCCCGTAAGCCTATCTGTTTTGTCATCCCGAGCGAAGCCGAGGGATCTCCTCCTGGAACGGCCGGTCCGGCTTGGCATCGATGCTCCAGGCGGAGATTCCTCGCCTCCGGCTCGGAATGACAGATTGGGACTCAGGCGGGGCAGGTTCGCCGCCGCGATGGCAGCATGGAGAATATCACGGCGGCGATCACCACGGCACCGCCGCCCAGCTGGGCCGGATTGGGCGGCGTGCCGCCCAGGGTGGCGATGATGGCGGCGAACACCGGCACCAGATTGAGGAACAGGGCGGTGCGCCCCGCCCCCAGGCGGGTGATGGCCATGCTCCAGAACAGATAGGCCAGCACCGAGCCGGTCACCGCCATGGTCAGCAGCGCCGCCCCCGCCTTGGGTCCGGGAAGGGTGAAGGCGGACCCCTCCAGCACCGCCGCCCCGGCCAGCACCAGGGCGCCGGCCGCCATCATCACGGTGGTGTTGGCCATCTGAGGCCCTGGCGGGGTCAGCTTGCGGGCCAGCACGTTATAGGCCGCCCAGGCCAGATTGGCGCCCAGCATCTCCAGGTCGCCCAAACCGAATTCCATGGCGCCCCCGGCCGCACCGCCCCCCAGGATCACCATGGACACGCCGGCCAGCGCCACGGGAATGGCGGCGATCTGGCGGCCGGGCAGTTGCTCACCCAGGAACAGCGCCGCCAGCAGCGCGGTCAGCAGCGGATTGGTGGCCATGATCAGGGCGCCGTTGACCGCCGAGGTGGTGCGCATGGCATCGAAGAACAGCAGGTTGAAGCCGGCGATGCCGACCACCCCCACCAGGGCGAGGCGCCCGCCGTAACGCCGTGCCGTCCCCAGCATGGCGGAGAACTCGCCGCGCCAGGCCACCAGCCCCGCCATGATCAGCGCCGCCAGGACGAAACGCCCGGCCGCCGCGCTCATGGGGGCCATGTCCACCAGCACCGGTCCGGCCAGATTGAAATTGGCCCCCCAGAACAGGGCCGACAGGGCGGCAAGGGCATAGATCGTAGGCTGGCCCATGGGAGCCTCCATTGAGATGGACTAATCCATGCCTCGACGATACGCTTAGGAAATGCTTGGCCTCAAACGAGCTTTTCTCGCCTCCGGGTTAAGGAAAACTAACTATGCGCCGCCGCCTGCCCCCGCTTCGCGCCCTGCACGCCTTCGAGGCGGCCGCCCGCCACCTGTCCTTCGCGCGGGCCGCCGACGAACTGGGCGTCACCCCGGCGGCCATCAGCCAGCAGATCAAGCAGCTGGAGGATATCCTGGGGGTGTCGCTGTTCCATCGCGGGGCGCGGCTGTCGCTGACCCGCGCCGCCGCCCTGGCCGCACCGGAGTTCAGTGATTCCTTCGACCGGCTGGCCTCGGCGGTAGGCAGGCTGGCCCCCGACGGCCCGGCCCGGCCGCTGGTGGTCTCGGCACCGCCCACCTTCGCCGCCCGCTGGCTGGTGCCGCGCCTCGTCCGTTTCCAAGACGCCCATCCCGGCATCGACCTGCACCTGTCGGCGACCATGCGGCTGGTGGATCTGGACCGCGAGGGAGTGGACGTGGCCATCCGCTACGGCCCCGGCCGCTATCCCGGCCTGCTGGTGGAGCGTCTGCGCCTGGAGGAGGTGGTGGCGGTGGCCGCGCCCCGCCTGGCGGCCAACCTGACCGAACTGCCCGATCTGGCCCGCGCCACCTTGCTGGTCAACGAGTTCATGGGCTGGGACACCGACTTTCCCACCTGGCCGGGCTGGCTGGCCGAGATGGGGGTGGCGCCCGGCGAGTCCCTGAAGCTGCGCCCCTTCGGCGACGCTTCGCTGGTGGTGGAGGCGGCCCTGGCCGGGCTGGGCGCCGCCCTGGTCTGGCGCACCCTGGTGGGAGACGAACTGGCCTCGGGGCGGCTGGTGGCCCTGTTCCCGGGCCGCCCGCTGGCCAGCGCCTATCATCTGGTCTGCCAGCCCGACCGGGCCGAATCCCCGGCCATCCGCGCCTTCCGGGACTGGATCAAGGCCGAGGTGGGCAATACCTGAGAGCGTCAGACGATCCCCACCTTGGCGCGCGGATCATATCCGTGGCGGGGGCCCCACTTCTCCACCAGGGCGCGGAAATCGGCATCTTCGGGCAGCACCACCGACAGGGTGACCAGCTGGTCGCCCCGCGCGCCATGGGGGCCGGCGATGCCCTTGCCCTTGAGGCGCAGCACCGCGCCGGTGTTGGAGCCGGGCGGCACCGTCACCATCACCTTGCCGTCGATGGTGGGCACCGGCACCTTGCCGCCCATCACCGCTTCTTGCACCGTCACCGGCAGGTCGAGCAGCACATCCAGGTCGCGGCGCTTGAAATGGGAATGCTCCTCCACCTTCAGCTCGATGAAGGCGTCGCCGGGGACCGCCCCGTCATCGGCGCCGTGGCCCTGGCCCTTGAGGCGCAGCGTCTGGCCGTCGGTGCTGCCCGGCGGAATGCGCACCTCGACGGTGCGGCCCGACATCAGGGTCACCCGCTTGGTGCCGCCGCCGGCGGCGTCGAGGAAGGAGATGGTGAGCGTGTGGCGGACGTCGCCGCCCCGGGTCTTGGCCCGGGCATGGGCCTTGGCCTGATCCTGGCCCTTCTGCTTGCGGCGGAACAGCTCGGCCAGAATGTCGTCGACGTTCTCGCCGAAGCCGCCGAACCCGCCCCCTGCCCCCGCTCCCGCCCCCGGCCGGGCGCCCGGGCGAGAGCGCCACGCGCCGCGCTTCGGCGTGCCCGAGGCGTCGATCTCGCCGGCGTCGAACTGGGCGCGTTTGGTGGAATCGGACAGGAAGTCGTAGGCGGCGGAGATGTCCTTGAACCGCGATTCGGCCTTGGCATCGCCGGGGTTGAGGTCGGGGTGAAGCTCGCGCGCCAGGGCGCGGTAGGCCTTCTTGATCTCGTCGTCGGAAGCGGTGCGGGCCACGCCCAGCACCAGATAAGGATCCTTCACCGCGTCGTCATCCCGGCTGCAATGGTAATCAACCTGTGACCATGCCGCCCTTTCGGTTAAGGAAGCGTGAGCAGTCCGTCACTCCACCCAACTGTCATGCTGAGCAACGCGAAGCATCTTTCAGCCGGAGCTGGCGGCCGCCCGTGCCTGAAAGATCCTTCGGCTCCGCCTCAGGATGACATCCGTCAGTTTACCGCGCTCCACGATCCGTCGGGCTGCTTGCAGGCGGTCCCCTGGACCACCTCTTCCTTGCCGTCGACGGTAATGGTGGACTTGAAGTCGCGGCAGAGCCGGCCCTGGGCGTCCCTGCTCTCGCTGACCGGGGTGACGGTGCCGGACTTGCCCGAATCGGGATTGCTCCAGGCCACCGTCTCGCCCACCGGGGCGGTGCTGGCCTTCTCCTCGGCCTTCATCACCTCTTCCTTGTCGGCCTTGTCCAGCGTCTTGCCCAGTTCCGAACCGGCATAGGCGCCCAGCGCCGCGCCGAGCGACGTCATCAGCACCCGGCCGATGCCGCCGCCGAACTGGGACCCAAGCAGGCCGCCGCCGACGCCGCCCAGGATGGCGCCGGTGGTCTGGCCGAGCTTGGCGTTCTCGCAGGCGCCCAGCAGCGACACGGCGAGGAGGACGGAAACGATCTTGGGAGCGTGGCTGCGCATGGCTGTCTCATTGAAAAGGGGGGTATGCGAGGAAACGTCTACCATATGACCCGAAATCTGGGCATTTTGAGGGCGACGCGTCAACACCTGCCGGTGAAAGAATGTCCGCACCCGAAGCCGATCCCCTGGTCCTGTTCCACAAATGGATGGAAGAGGCCGAGAGGTCCGAGCCCAACGACCCCAACGCCATGGCCCTGGCCACCGCCGACGCCCAAGGACGGCCCAGCGTGCGCATGGTGCTGCTGAAGGGCGCGGATCAGGGCGGCTTCGTGTTCTACACCAACCTGGAAAGCCGCAAGGGCCAGGAGCTGGCCGCCAATCCCCACGCCGCCCTGTGCATCCACTGGAAGAGCCTGCGCCGCCAGATCCGCGCCGAGGGCGAGGTCAGCCCGGTCAGCGACGACGAGGCCGATGCCTATTTCGCCAGCCGCGCCAGGGCCAGCCAGATCGGCGCCTGGGCCTCCATCCAGTCGCGGCCGCTCACCGGCCGCTTCGAGCTGGAAAAGCGCGTCGGCGAGTTCGCCGCCAAGTTCGGCCTGGGCAAGGTGCCGCGTCCGCCCCACTGGTCCGGCTTCCGCCTGGCGCCCCGGCGCATCGAGTTCTGGCACGACCGGCCGTTCCGCCTGCACGACCGCTTCGATTACGTGCGTGACGGGGACGGCTGGCATCTGGAGCATCTCTACCCATGAGCACGCCTGCCGATCATGGCCGCCTGATGCGGCTGGCCACCTATGCCTCCACCGGCACCGCCGCGTTGCTGATCGCCGTCAAGCTGGCGGCCTGGGTGGCCACCGGCTCGGTGGCGCTGCTGTCCACCCTGATCGATTCCACCCTGGATCTGGCCGCCTCGGCACTGAACCTGATGGCGGTGCGCCATGCGCTGGTTCCCGCCGACGACGACCACCGCTTCGGCCACGGCAAGGCCGAGGCCCTGGCCGGACTGGGTCAGGCGGCCTTCGTGGTGGGGTCCGGCGCCTTCCTGCTGGCCGAGGCCGGCAACCGCATGGTCCATCCCCAGCCCATCAGCCACGGCGAATGGGGCATCGCGGTGATGGTGTTCTCCATCGTCGCCACCCTGGCCCTGGTGTGGTTCCAGCGCATGGTGACCAAGCGGACCAATTCCCTGGCCATTTCCGCCGATTCGCTCCACTACACCGGCGACCTGCTGATCAACGCCAGCGTCATCGTCTCGCTGCTGCTGGCGGCGGGCACCGGCTGGCCGCTGGCCGACCCGCTGTTCGCCATCGGCATCGCCGGCTGGCTGATGATCAACGCCTGGCAGATATTCCGCCTGTCGCTGGACACCCTGATGGACAAGGAACTGCCCGAGGCCGACCGCGAGCGCATCCGCGCCATCGTCGCCGGCCATCCCGGCGTGCAGGACCATCACGACCTGCGCACCCGCACCTCGGGCCGCCAGGGCTTCATCCAGTTTCACCTGGAATTGCCGGGCGAGCTGCCCCTGGTCGAGGCGCACCGCATCTCGGACGACGTGGAAAGGGCAATCCTGGCCGAATTCCCCGGTTTCGACGTGATCATCCACGAGGACCCGGTGGGAGTCCGCGAGAACCGGACGGAGTTCAAGTAATACCGGCCAACTTTTGATCCGACTCGTTGGCCGGTATCCAGCCGCCATTGAGGCGGCGGCCAAGCGGCCGGACGGCCGCGCCCGGCGAGGGACGATATGCCCAGCCAATGAATTGGCCCAACGGGTCAGTTCATTGGCTGGGCGGTATGAAGGGCTCAGGCGTGGCCGGCGTCGGACGACAGCAGGCCCATGTCGATGCCCAGCTTGTGGATGGCCTGCTCGTACTTGTGCTCGAGATCGCGGCCGAACAGCAGGGCCGGATCGGCGGGCACCGTCAGCCAGGCGTTCTCGCGGATTTCCGAATCCAGCTGCCCCGATCCCCAGCCGGCATAGCCCAACGCCAGCAGGCTTTCACGCGGGCCGGTGCCGTCAGCCATGGCGCGCAGCACGTCCACCGTGGCGGTCAGCGCCACGTCGCCCTCGACGACCATGGTGTTCTCGTGCAGGTAATCGGCGGAATGCAGCACGAAGCCCCGCCCGCTTTCCACCGGCCCACCGAAATGGATGCGGATCTCGTCGCAGACCGGAGTGGGGGGGATGTCCAGCTGTTCCAGCAATTGCGGAAAGGTCAGCCCGCCCAGCAGCTTGTTGACGACGATGCCCATGGCTCCGTCGGCGTTGTGGGCGCACAGATAGACGATGGCGCGGGCGAAGCGCGGGTCCTCCATCTGGGGCATGGCGATGAGAATCTGGCCGGCGAGATAGCCGGTGGTCTGCTGTACTGTCATATCTCTCAGATATTCTGGAGACGCTCCAAACGCAAGCCCGCTGGTGTCAGTCAGCCCGACTCTGTCATCCCGAGCGAAGCCGAGGGATCCCCTCCTGGCGCAATGGCGGCAGTTCTGAGAAACCGCGCCAGAATGAGATCCCTCCTCCCGATGGTCGTCGGGATGACGGATGGAGTCCTTAATCCTGCAAGCTGGACAGGAAAGCCCAGAGGTTCTTCCACTCCTCGGGGGTCTTGGCCTTCATGATCTCCAGATCGTCATGCTGGCGCTTGCCCGACAGGAAGCTGTCCACCTGGGTCTTGAGGTAGGGAATGAATTGCGGAGCGATGGCCGGCTTCTTCAGGCGGCCCTGGCCCTTGTTGCCGTGGCACGGCGCGCAATCGGCGGCATAGAACGCCTTGCCGGCCTCCACGTCGCCCGGTTCGCGCGGGATCTGCAGCACCTTCTTCATGATCTGCAGGCGGGCATAGCCGTCGGCGGGCATGTTGGCCGGCGGCTTGGTGTCCAGCTTGATCTCGGACAGGAAGCGGGTGACGTCCAGCACGTCGCGCTCGGACAGCTCGCGGTCCACGGCGAAGGGAATCATGGGGATGTTCTCGCGCTCGCGGCTCTTGAACTTGCGCATCTGCTCGGCCAGGTAATCGGCGTTCAGGCCGCCCAGGCGGGGATAGGCGCCACCGCCGCCGCCATTGCCCAGTTCGCCGTGGCAGCCGGCGCAGATGCGCATGACGTCCATGGCGTTGTCCTTGTCGTAAACATAGGGCTCGCCCTTGATCATGATCGGCGCCTGCTGGGCCCGGGCGGTTCCGAGGGACGCGACCAGCCCGGCCAGCACCAACGCCGCCAATCCCTTGCCGAAACCGATCCTCATCGCCCATCCTCCGAAATCATGCCGATAAGGCACTGGTTACGTGCGCCAGCATGGCTTTGCATTGAGCAAGGTCAAGTCATCGCCCCTCGCCCTGTGGTTAGGTCCCCCTCCCCGTTTCCAAGGAAGACCGCCATGAACCGTACCGCGCTCGCCACCCTGATGGTTTTCTCCGCCACCCCCGCCCTGGCCCTGGACTGGGGCAGCGTTCCGGCCAAGGAGGTGGCGCTGTTCTACCCCGGCCAGTCGTCGCTGGAATGGGTGCTGTCGGGCGACCACGGCGGCGCGCCCAAGGTGAAGAACGGCAAGGCCTGCAAGGAATGCCACCTGGGCGAGGAAAAGGACATGGGCGCCACCCTGGTGGGCGGCTCCAAGAACGAGCCCGCCCCCATCGCCGGAAAGCCCGCCTTCATTCCGGCCCTGGTCAAGGTCGCCCAGGACGGCGGCAAGCTGCACGTCCGCCTGGAATTCAAGGAAGGCGCCCAGCCCAATTCCAAGATGGACCCCGATTTCGCCACCAAGGTCACCATGATGCTCGACGACGGCAAGCTGCCCGAGGCGGCCCAGGCCGGCTGCTGGGGCACCTGCCACGAGGACGCGGCCAAGATGCCGGCCGGCGGCGCCGCCGACCGCACCAAGTATCTGAACCGCACCCGCGCCAAGCCCGGCCGCCAGGGAGCCGGCGACGAACTGGTGGCGGCGGCCGAGCTGGAGAAGATGCAGGCCGGCGGCCAGCTGATGGAATACTGGCAGGCCCGCATCAAGCCCGGCGCCCCGGCCCAGGCCGCCGGCGGCACCATTTTCGACAAGCGGGTCGAGGTGAAGAACGCCCCCATCACCGCCGAGGCCACCCAGGCGGGCGATACCTGGACGGTGACGCTGTCGCGTCCGCTGGCGGCTTCCGCGCCGTTCAAGGGCCTGGAGGCGGGCAAGACCTACACTGTGGGCTTCGCCATCCATGCCGGCCATACGGCGCGGCGCTTCCACTACGTGTCGCTGGAACACAGCCTGGTGCTGGACAAGGGCGACGCCGATCTGATCGCGGTGAAGAAGTAGCCCTTCACCGGCCATAAGCGGGGCGCCGTCAGGTGCTCCGCTTGGAAGCCTTCACCAGATCGCCGATGGAAACCAGCCCCAGCACTTCGCCGTCCTTGACGACGGGAATGTGGCGGCAGCGGGTTTCGGTCATGATCTCGAGGATTTCCTCGACGTGGTCATCGGCGGCGCAGGCAACCACGTCGCGGGACATGGCGTCCGCCACCGAGAGCGCGATCATGTCGGTGCCCATGCGGGCGAAGGCCCGCGCGATGTCGCGTTCGGACAGGATGCCGACGATGCCTCCGGACCCATCGGAGCAGATCACCGCCCCGATATTCTTTTCCAGCAGCAAAGACGCCGCCTCGCGCAGCGAGGCACCCGGCGAGATCTCATAGATCTTGTGGCCCTTGTAGGCCAATACCCCGGAAATCAGCATCGTCCATCCCTTCCGCAAGCTACAGGCTTCCCGCAGGCCAGAGATAACAGCCCGATACGAATGGATTATCCTGAGATAAGTAATAAACCTTATCCAGGTTGACAACAATGTGCAAACACGCCCCGGACCATGGATGAGATGGTCGGGACGGGCCGGAAACAAAAATCCCCGCCCGTTTCCGGGCGGGGATCTTTCATCAGCCGAACGGCGGAACCGCTCAGATTTCCTCGCTGGCCATCTCCCACACGGCGGGAGCGCGCCACAGCCGCGACTTCAGCAGCTCGCGCTCGAACAGCATTTCCTTCGGCACGCGGTCCAGGAACTTGTCGAACAGCTCTTCCTGGCTGCGGGCGTCGGCGACGCCGGCCTCGCGGTCGATGCGCATCAGCTGCTTGAAGGTCTCACGCGGGAAGTCGAGGCCCTTCCACTCCAGGTCCTCGTACTGGGGCACCAGGCCGATGGGGCTTTCCACGGCGCGCGAGCGGCCGCGGACGCGGTCGACGATCCACTTCAGGACGCGCATGTTCTGGCCGTAGCCCGGCCACATGAACTTGCGGTTGTCGTCGCGCAGGAACCAGTTGACGCGGAAGATCGGCGGCGGGTTCTTCACCTTGCGGCCCATGTTGAGCCAATGGTTGAAGTAATCGGCCATGTTGTAGCCGCAGAACGGCAGCATGGCGAAGGGATCGCGGCGGATGGCCGCCTGGCCGACGGCCGCCGCGGTGGCCTCCGAGCCCATGGTGGCGCCGAGATAGACGCCGTGGGCCCAGTTGAAGGACTGCACCACCAGCGGCGCGTTCTTGGACAGGCGGCCGCCGACGATGAAGGCCGAGATGGGCACGCCGGCCGGGTTCTCCCAATCGGGATCGACGCTGGGGCACTGGCCCACGGGGGCGGTGAAGCGGGCGTTGGGGTGCGCCGCCGGAGCCTCGGACGCCGGGGTCCAGTCGTTGCCCTTCCAGTCGATCAGATGGGCCGGGGCCTCGTCGGTCAGGCCTTCCCACCACACGTCGCCGTCATCGGTCATGGCCACGTTGGTGAAGATGGAGTTCTTGGCGCAGGCCGCGATGGCCGACGGGTTGGTGGCCGCGCCGGTGCCGGGCGCCACGCCGAAGAAGCCGGCTTCCGGGTTGATGGCGTAGAACTTGCCGTCGGCGCCGGGCTTGATCCAGGCGATGTCGTCGCCCACGGTCCAGATCTTCCAGCCCTCGAAGCCCTTGGGCGGAACCAGCATGGCGAAGTTGGTCTTGCCGCAGGCGCTGGGGAAGGCGGCGGCCACGTAGGTCTTCTCGCCCTGGGGGTTCTCGACGCCGACGATCAGCATGTGCTCGGCCAGCCAGCCCTCGTCGCGGGCCATGGCCGAGGCGATGCGCAGCGCGAAGCACTTCTTGCCCAGCAGGGCGTTGCCGCCGTAGCCCGAGCCGTACGACCAGATCTGCCGGTCCTCGGGGAAATGGGAGATGGTGATGTTGTCGGGATTGCAGGGCCAGGGGACATCCGCCTGACCGTCGGCCAGGGGTGCGCCGACCGAATGCAGACACTGCACGAAATCGCCGTCGGAGCCCAGGATGTCCAGCACCGGCTGGCCCATGCGGGTCATGATGCGCATGTTGGCGGCGGCATAGGCGGAATCGGTGATCTGCACGCCGATATGGGCGATGTCCGAGCCCAGCGGGCCCATGGAGAACGGCACCACGTACATGGTGCGGCCCTTCATGCAGCCTTCATACAGCTTGGTCATGCGCGCCTTCATCTCGCGCGGGTCGACCCAGTTGTTGGTGGGGCCGGCGTCGTACTTGTTGTGCGAGCAGATGAAGGTGCGGTCCTCGACGCGCGCCACGTCGCGGGGGTCGGAGCGGCAGAGATAGGACCCGGGACGCAGCTTCTCGTTCAGCTTGATCATGGTGCCGCCGGCGACCATCATCTCGCACAGGGCATCGTATTCCTTCTGGGAGCCGTCGCAGATGTGGATGCCGGACGGGCGGCACAGGCGCGCCATCTCGTCGATCCACGCCAGCAATTTGGCGTTCATGGTGGTCCCGCCAGGAATACCGCTCTTGGTCATTTCCATCCTACTCCGTTGAAGACCGGTGGCTTCGGCCCACCCGTTGCCCGTGGGGACGATACCCCAGGATGAATCGGGCCTTCCTTGGACCGGCCGCCGGTCAGGCGCTTTTTGAGGATTGCGCCGCCGCCGCGAAAGAGGACGCGAAGATAGCCGCCCGACGCCCCCGGAGCAATGCTCTTGGTGCGAAAACTTCATGCATTCTTAAGAAAGCTGGGTTGAAAGCGATACAGGGCGTCGCCCTGCCGGCATCAGGTTGATTGGCTTGCCACAAGGCTTTGCAGGCAGGAAAGCGCCGAACGCTCTGCGGCCGGCGGCTGTTCGAAGGCCAGCCGCAGCACCGCCTCGCCCGCCTCCAGCTCACAGCCATCGGGATCGATTCCCGCCAGCCGCCAGCCGGCGGACGGCTCGCCGCCGGCCCGCCCGGCAAGGGCGGCGATCAGGTCGGGGCGGGTGTCGTTGATCCGGGCCAGGGCCGGCTCCTCGGCCCCGATCATGAAGGCCGCCTCCTCGGGCGCCACCAGCGGCGCGTCGAACCACACGGCACGGCCGAAGCCGCCGACGAAATGGGCCCGCTCCACGCTCATGCGCCAGATGGCGAAATCGCCGAACCCGGCATAGAGCGCGGCGCCGGGATGGCGGGCCAGGAAGCGGCGGCGCAGCCGTGAATCGGCATCCTCGGCCACGGTTCCGGTCAGGGTGACGCGCGGACCGGTCTGGGGATTGGCGTGGCCGTCGGTGCCGTCGAGCAGCAGCGCGGCGCGATTGTCGGCCAGCAGGTTGCGGGTATGGTCGGCCAGCCGCGACAAAAGCAGGATGGGCGACAGGTCGTGGTCGAAGGCCAGGGTCACCAGCGAGACGTAGGGGCGCCCGTCAAGGCTGGTGGCCAGCGCCGCCTTGCGGGCCGCCCGCGTCACCCGGCGCAGCGCCGTCCGGTTGTTGCCGGGCAGGGTCGCCGCCGTTCCGTCATCGGACTTTTCGTTCATTGCTTTCCCCGCGCCGCCAAGCTTCAATGGCGCCATAATGCGCCCCATCCTTGGAGATCATCGCAGATGAAGACCGTTCTGGGAATCGCCGTCGCCCTAACGCTTGGCTGGAGCCCCCTGGCCGTCGCCGCCGAAGCCACCGTGGGCGCCGCCGATCCCTGGGCGCGGGCCACCGGGCCCGACACCAAGGTCGGCATGGTCTTCGTCACCCTGACCAATACCGCCGCCGCCCCCGACCGCCTGGTTTCCGCCACCACCCCGGCCGCCGCCAAGGTGGAGTTCCACCGCCACGTCCACGCCGACGGAACCATGAAGATGGTGCAGCAAGGCGCCATCGACCTGCCGCCGGGCACGCCGGTGCGCTTCGCCCCCGGCGGCCTGCACGTGATGCTGGACGGCCTCAAGGCCCGTCTGGTCGCCGGGCAGAGCATCCCCCTCACCCTGACCTTCGCCGCCTCGGCCCCGGTCACCGTCCCGGTGACGGTGGTCGCCCAGGGGGCGGCGCCGCCTTCCGCCGGGCACATGCCGGGCGATCACGCCCACGACCCCGCCATGCACGACCAGCACATGAAGGACCCCGCCTACCGCTCCATGCATGAAGAGCACATGAGGGACCCCGACCACCGCGCCATGCACGAGCGCATGCACGGGACGGCGAAATAGTTTCCACACCGGGACTCCACCCGATTGCGAAAATCCGGCGCCGGGAGTTATTATCCTTTTCTTAACTCTTCGGCGGAGCCTCCTCCTTGTCCATCGGCGCCATCACCGGCTCGGGCAGCACGGCCAACCTGATCGACGCGATCAAGGCGTTGCGCGCCGGTGCCGTCGCGGCAGCCCAGGCGGTCAACAACCAGCAGGACCCGCGCGATTACGCCGAGGTCGAGGAGCAGCAATCCTCGTCCCGGCAGCAAGCCGCCCAGGCCCAGTCCGAGCAGCGCCGCCAGACGCTCGACGCAGAGCGCCAGGGTCAGAATCAAGACTCCACGCCCCGCCCCTCCTCCGCCTACCTGACCCAGGCCCTGGCCCAGGAGCAAAGCCGAACATCCGAAAGTTCGGAACAGACCTCGCCGGCAACGACCGGCAGGGCCGCCTATGCCAACGCGGCCTACGCCGATGCGGCGGACCGGGCGTCGACCCTGTCGGGACGCGGCCGCGGCGTGGAATTCGAGGTCCTGTCCCCCAACCCCTCCGCCGCTTCGGGCCGGGGAGTTGACCTGAGCGTCTAGATTGGGCTCCGCCCAATCGGAATAGCGCCCCATCCTTTCGCACTAATCGGTTGGCCGCCCCTGGTGTCCGCAACCGGGCGTCGCCATATGTAATTTCCAAAAACAGCCCAACCGAACCCAGAACGGCACTGCCGCGGAATCAGGGGTTCGAACGCCCCGGTTGCATTGTCTTCTGTCACATTTACACAATAAATTAACAGCGCATCCTAGAATCCTTAAATATAACTTTCGGGTTTCCGATACTTGCCGAGTTTCGGGTTGCTTGCCTTACCAATTCCGACTATGCACGGGGAAGGGTAGCCATGCCTGATACAACGAAGCAGCCGCAACTTCATGGCGGTTTAACAAGAGATCGTTCGAACACTATGCCGATAACTGCCGGGGCCAAAGCTGCCCGCCCGATGAATCGCGCAAACGACACCGACAAGCACGTGGGCAGCCGCATTCGAGAGCGCCGCATCATGCTGGGCCTGTCGCAGCAGCAGATGGCCGACCTGATCGGCGTCACCTACCAGCAGGCCCACAAATACGAGCGCGGCATCAACCGCATCTCGGCCGGACGGCTGTTCGAGATCGCCCAGGTCCTGGGCGTTCCCGTGGGCTTCTTCTACGAAGGGCTGGAGAACCGGCGCGGCAGCGATCTTTCCGCCCGCCAGCGCATGTGCCTGGAACTGGCCCGCAACTTCACGTCCATCACCAACGAACGCCACCAGGAAGCCCTGTCACAGCTGGCCCGGGCCCTGGCGTCCGAGGACTGACAAGGCCCAGCGGGCCGCATCGCGGATGAGCGGCGACGGATCATCGCGCCGCCGCTCCGCCTCGCCTTGCAGCTCAACGCGCCGGCTGTTGCCGATGGCGATCATCACCCCGGCCATGAACCGTTCGTAACCGGCCCGCTTGACCGGCGAGGCGGTGAATACCTCGCGGAAACCCGCCTCGTCCAGCCGGGCCAGATCGGCCAGCTTCGGCGCGGTGAGCTCGACGCGGGGCAGGAAGTCGGGCTCGCGGGTCGGGGGGGCGAACTTGTTCCACGGACAGGCCGCCATGCAATCGTCGCAGCCATAGAGACGATTGCCCAGTCCGGGGCGCAATTCCTCGGGCACCGGGCTCTTGCTCTCGATGGTCAGGTACGAGATGCAGCGCCGGGCGTCCATGCGCCCCTCGCCGTCCAGGGCGTTGGTGGGGCAGGCCTCGACGCAGGCCCGGCACGAGCCGCAATGATCGCTCTCAGGCCGGTCGGGCTCGATCTCCAGGGTGGTGAACACCTCGGCCAGGAACAGCCACGAGCCGAAGCGCCGGGAGACGATGTTGGTATGCCGCCCGCGCCAGCCCAGCCCACCCTGCATGGCCAGGGGCTTTTCCATCACCGGGGCGGTATCGACGAACACCTTCAGCTCGCAATCCCAGATCTCCGCCATCCAGCGGCCCAGGGCCTTCAGGCGCCGTTTGACCAGGTCGTGGTAGTCGCGGTTGCGGGCATAGACGCTGACATTGCCGCGCTCGGGCATACGGGTGAGCTTCAAGGGGTCGCCGGCCGGCGCGTAATTGGTGCCCAGCACGATCACCGACCGGGCCTCGGGCCACAGGACTTTCGGATCGGCCCGGCGCCCGGCGGTTTCGGCCATCCATTGCATGGTGCCGTGACGCCCTTCGGCCACATAGGCATCCAGGCTTTCCTTCCACTCGGGCAGCCCCTCGGCACGGGCGAAGCCCACGTCGGAGAAGCCAAGCTCAAGCGCCTTGGCGCGAATCTGGGATTTGACGTCCGCCCCGGTCATCCCCGGCCGCGATAGCCGGCCACGCCCTGGTCGGGCAGCCACAGGCCCTCGGGCGCCGGGCCGGTCTGCCAGAACACGTCGATGGGAATGCCGCCGCGGGGATACCAATAGCCGCCGATGCGCAGCCACTTGGGCCGGCAGGCCGCCACCAGCCGCTTGGCGATGGCGATGGTGCAATCCTCGTGGAAGGCGCCGTGGTTGCGGAAACTCCCCAGGAACAGCTTCAAGGACTTGCTTTCCACCAGCGCGCCCTCCGGCGCGTAATCGATGACCAGCTGGGCGAAATCAGGCTGGCCGGTGATGGGGCACAGCGAGGTAAACTCGGGCGCGGTGAAGCGCACCAGATACAGCGTGCCCGGATGGGGATTGGGCACCGTCTCCAGCACCGCCTTGTCCGGGTCTTCCGGCAGGACGGTGGACCGGCCGAGCTGGGTGAGGTTCAAATCAGCCATCTCAGTGCCCGTTGCCGTTCATCTTCCGGATGGTGTTGGTGGTGCTCTGGCCGTCCACCAGTTCGGCCAACACCACCTTGCCGCCCCACGACTGCACCAGGTCGGCGCCCACCACCTTGTCGATGGTGTAGTCGGCGCCCTTGACCAGCACGTCGGGCTTGAGCACGCCGATCACCTCCAAGGGCGTATCCTCGCCGAAGATCACCACCAGATCGACGGTGGCCAGCGACGACAGCACGGTGGCGCGCGACGCCTCCGACTGCACCGGGCGGGTCGGCCCCTTGAGGCGCTGCACCGAGGCGTCGGAATTGAGCCCCACCACCAGCTTGTCGCAGGCCGCCTTGGCCTGGGCCAGAATCGAGACGTGGCCGGGATGCAGCAGGTCGAAGCAGCCGTTGGTGAAGCCCACCTTGTGGCCCTTGCGCCGCCAGCGATCGACCATCTCGGCGGCGGCCGCCGCCGGAACGATCTTGGAATCGCCCAGCATCAAATCCTCGTGATGCAGCGCCGCCACCAGTTCGTCGGCATAGGCCACGGCGGTACCCACCTTGCCGACCACGATGCCGGCGGCCACATTGGCCAGATGGGCGGCCTCGGGCAGGGTGGCGCCCGACGCCAGGGCGGCGGCAAGGGTGGCGACCACGGTATCGCCGGCCCCCGACACGTCGAACACCTCGCGCGCCTCGGCCGGCAGGTGGTTGATCCGGCCGCTGGAATGGACCAGGGTCATGCCGTCCTGGCTGCGGGTGACCAGCACCGCCTCGAAGCCGCAGGTGTCGATGAGATGGCGGGCGGCGGCGACCACGTCGTCATCGCTGTCCACCGCCATGCCGGTGGCCTCGTGCAGCTCCTTGCGGTTGGGCGTCACCAGGGTCGCCCCGGCATAGATGGTGTAATCGGTGCCCTTGGGATCGACGATCACCGGCTTGCCCGCCGCCTTGGCGCGGCGGATCAGCTCGCCGGCGACGGGGGCGGCCAGCACGCCCTTGCCGTAATCGGACAGCACCACCACCCCGGCCTTGGGCAGCAGACGCTCGACCCGGGTCAGCAACTGGTCGCGGATGGATTCGTCCACCGGGCTGCGCGATTCGCGGTCGGCGCGCAGCAATTGCTGGTGCGAGGCGAAGAAGCGGGTCTTGATGGTGGTCTGGCGGCCGGGCTCGACCACGATGCAGGGGTCGATCTCGCCATGCTCGCCCACCAGCCGGGTGACCTCGCGCCCGGCGGCGTCGTCGCCCACCACCGACACGAAGGCCGGGGCGGCGCCCACCGCCACCAGATTGCGCACCACGTTGCCGGCCCCGCCCAGCATGGCGGTTTCGCGCTCGATGCAGAGCACGGGGATAGGCGCCTCGGGAGAGATGCGCTCCACCGCGCCGTAGACGAAGCGGTCCAGCATGGCGTCGCCGATGCACAGCACCATGATGTCGCGGAGCTTTTCGACGCGTTCGACGAGAGCGGAAAGTTCGGTCATGAATCCCGGTTCCTTGGTGGCTTGATGCCTGCTAACCCAACGGCCGCCGCCATGCAAGAGATAATGCCGCCCCTCTTTCGCCCTTCCGCTCCGCCACGCCCTTTTGACGGGATCAAGTCATACCATGGGCAGGCGCAATGCGTTATTTAAAGCAATTCAAATTCGCCAGCAGAAATAAACACCACAGAAACAATCAATGAAATATTTATATGATCTACGAAGATTATATGCACAAGTTACCTGCAGACAACAATTAAACGAACAATGCGCATAATGCGCATGTCTATAAAAACTCGCACTCAAGTTCAAATTTACAATTTGACTACAACCTTACATTTTCCTGTCAACAATGACATGGTGATTTCGAGATTCAGTCGCACTGTATGCATTTTAATATTTACACATACAGAAATGCCCGTATACTGCGCCCCCGCACGCCCCGTCACGCCAGCCTGGAGTCGTACGGGCATACGCGCACACGGGAAATCCGGAACCAGAAACACTCGACGGAAGCAGGGAAACCACCATGACCACGTGGATTCAGGACCTCAGGCTGCTGTACAAGATCGCCCTGCCCGTCGGCATTCTGCTGCTGGCCATGGCCGTGATTTCGGCCGCCTCCCTCATAAGCATCGACGATTTGAATGACGTCGCCCATCAGGCCACGGATGTGAGCGCCAAGCGGCTGGAAATGTCGCAGGAGATCGAATCCGAGATCAACAACGCGGCGGTCAACGAAAAGAACGCCATCCTGGAATCCACCGATGACGGCATCAAGCTCTACGTGGACAGTTACAGGCACAGCATCGGCGAGGCGATCAAGGCCGCCGATACGCTGATCGCCCTGTCCGACACCCCCGAGCGGCGCGCCATCAACCAAAGCCTCAAGGAGAAGCTGCTGGACTACGACCGCACCATCCAGCAGGTTCTGACGCACGCCATCGCGCACGACAATGACGCCGCCTTCACCCTGTCCGCCACCGAAGGCCGGGCCAAGCGTCAGGCCCTGCGCGCTCAACTCGACGCGCGCGTCGCCGCCAACCGCGCCGACATGGAGCGGGCGGAGCAGACCATGACCGAGGAGGCCAGCCACGCCACCCTCACCCTGTCCATGGTCATGACCATCGGCGTCAGCATCTCGCTGAGCTTCCTGTGGTGGATCGTCTCCACCAATGTGGTCGGGCCGTTCAGCCGCATCACCCACGCCATGGAAAGCCTGGCCAAGGGCAATCTCGACACCGCCGTCGAAGGAGTCAGGCGCAGGGACGAGGTCGGGACCCTGGCCCGCTCGCTTCAGGTCTTCAAGGACAACGCCATCGAGCGCAAGCGCCTGGAAGAGCGCGAAAAGGCCGAAACCGCCATCCGCGAAGCCCGCCAGAACCGTATCGCCGAAGCGACCCGCCGGTTCGACGGAATCGTCGTCGGCCTGATCAACCGGATCAAGACGGCCGCCGAACACCTGAACGGTTCGGCCAACACCCTGTCAGCCAACGCCGAGCAGACCCAGATGCAAAGCTCCACCGTCGCGGCCGCCACCGATGAGGCGACCGCCAATGTGGAGACCGTCTCGGCCGCCGGCTCACAGTTGACCGCATCGATTCACGAAATTTCCCGCCAGGTTCAGCAATCGGCCGCCATCACCAGGACGGCCTCGGAAGAGGCACAGGACGCCAACCGCAAGATTTCCGGCCTTGCCGAGGCCGCCCAGAAGATCGGTGACGTGGTCAGCCTGATCAACGATATCGCCAGCCAGACCAACCTGCTGGCGCTCAACGCCACCATCGAAAGCGCCCGCGCCGGCGAAGCGGGCAAGGGCTTCGCCGTGGTGGCCAACGAGGTCAAGCATCTCGCGGGCCAGACCGCTCGCGCGACCGACGAGATCGCCCAGCAGATTGCCGCCGTCCAGGAGGAAACCCAGGCCGCCGTGGTCTCCATCGGCAGCATTTCGTCCACCATCCAGCAGATCAACCAATTGACCACCACCATCGCCGGCGCCGTCGAGGAACAGGGCGCCGCCACCGGTGAAATCGCCCGCAACGTGGAGGAGGCGTCCAAAGGCACCCGCGAGGTGGCCACCAATATCGCCGGGGTGGCTCATGCCGCACGGGAAACCGGCCAGATGGCGCAGAGCGTCTTCAAGGCCGCCAACGACCTTCTGTCGGAAAGCCAGTCCCTCGAACGCGAAGTGGAAACCTTCCTGACGGAAGTGCGCGCCGCCTGACCTATTCCCCCGTTCCGGCGGCCCCACGAATGGAGCCGCCGGCGTCAGGTGCCGAGATAACGCCGCCCGGCGCCTTCGAGCACCAGCGCCGTCAGCCGGCCGGTCCGCCAGGCACCGGTATCGATGCCGATCCGATGGGGGCGTTCCTCGGGCTCGGACACCACGGTATGGCCATGGACCACCATCTTTTCCATGGACTCGCGCGCGCTCAGGAAAGGCTCCCTGATCCACATCAGGTCGTAGGGGTCCTGGCGGTCCAGCGCCACCCCCGGCCGCACCCCCGCGTGGGCGAACAGGTAGTCGCCCTCCTCGTACCGGGCGGGAATGGATGACAGGAAGCGCAGGTGATGGCCGGGCAGCGCCCGGTACAGCATCTTCTGCAAGCGGGGATAGTCATGGGCGAGAAGGCCGTCCACCTCGCCCACATAGGAGCGGATCGCCTCCAGCCCGCCGTTGCGGAACCAGCGCGGCCCCACCGAGAAATCGGCCAGGAACTGCAGCAGGATATCCTCGTGATTGCCGCGCAGGCAGACATAGCGCGCGCCGGCCAGCGGCCCCGTTTCCGGCGGGCCGGCGATCACCCGCTCGATGACGCCGCGCGAATCCGGCCCCCGGTCGATCAGGTCGCCGAGAAACACCACCACCACCCGCCCGCCGGGCGACTGGCCGGCGTCGTCCGCGATCCCGTCCAGCAGACGGTCCAGCAGATCGAGCCGCCCATGGACGTCGCCGATGGCGTAGACCCGGCTGCCGGGCGGCACCCGATGGGTTCGGCGCACAGATTCGTCTATCATTTCCACTAGGGCACAGACCTTGGCGATGGTACTTTTTTCCACCCAGGTAACCGGGTCTTTATATATGGCGGATCACAATGGGGGTTGCGACCGACTTTTGGGAATAGCGGCTCGCTGATAACGGGGTGCGTATGAACGCCAGCGCGTTCGGAGGAAGACAGCAGGAAGTCGTCACGCCGGAAAGCCTACTCTACGATGCTGCCGAACGCGTGGGCAGAATCCGCGAGGGCCGGGTGGGACTGCACCTGCATTTGTCCCGCCTTCTCCCGGCCAACCGGGAGGAGGGCCGCATCCGCATTGCCTTCCGCATGTTCGAATCCATGGTCGACGCCTATCGCGGCCAGATGTTCCTGATGACCAATTCGGACATCATCCTGATCTGCAAGGATGCCCGCTTCGCCGACCTGGACGCCATCGTCTACAAGCTGCGCGCCCTGTTCTCCACCGACCCCCTCACTTACGCCGAATCGCCCGACGGCGGCGACCGCTTCGTCAGCTATTACGACCTGGAAGCCGATTACGATTCCTTCTTCTCGCTGTGCGGGCAGATGGTGATCGATGCCAAGAAGTCCGTTGCCGACCAGCGCACCGCGCCGCAGATCCAGCCGCTGGACGCCAAGAACCTGACCCGGGTGCTCGAACGTATCGGCGCCACCGACATCGCCGGGGTGGTGCGGCGCCAGGCCTGCATCCGCATCAACGAGAACATGCACGCCGAGGTGGCCTTCCAGGAATTCTTCATGTCCATCATGGACCTGCAGAAGGCCCTGGCGCCCGACGTCAACATCTTGTCCAACCGCTGGCTGTTCCAGCACCTGTCCCAGGTCCTCGACCTGCGGGTGCTCTCCGTGCTGCAGGACGTGGGCTTCCGCAAGATGCCCACCGCCTTTTCCGTCAACCTCAACATGGCCACCGTGCAGACGCCGGTGTTCCAGCAGTTCGAGGCCGCCATCCGGGGCCGCGCCGGTCTGGTGGTGGAGTTCCAGCTCCTCGACATCTTCAACGATCTGGACGGCTTCTTCCGCGCCCGCGACCTGCTGCGCTCGCGCGGGCACCGCTCGGTGCTGGACGGCATGACGCCGGTGACGCTGCAATTCATGGACGCCGAGCTTTACGACACCGATTACGTCAAGGTGGCGTGGAGCAACGACATGCTCGACGACATCAAGACCGCCGAATTGCTGGCCGCCCTGGGACCGGTGGGCTTCGACCGGGTGATCCTGTCGCGCTGCGATTCCGAGACCTCTGTGTCGTGGGGCCTGGCCCAAGGCATCCGCATGTTCCAGGGCCGCTTCCTCGATTCCATGATCTCCGCCGTCACCATGGCCCAGTGCGAGAAGTCGTCCGCCTGCACCCTGCAGCAATGCACCCACCGCCACGCCGTCATCAACGGCCGGCCGCGCGCCGAATGCGGCGACAACGACATGCTCGACCTGTTCCCCGTCTTGAAGGCGTTGCGCTGATGATGAACGCGCCGCCCTCAGGGGGAATGCCCCGGCCCAACAGCCAGGAAAGCCTGCTGCTGGACTACGTCCACCGGCTGGAACGCCACCGCGCCGATCGCCGGGCGGTGCATGTGCATCTGTCGGGACTGCAGGCCCAGAACCGGCGCGAGCACCATACCCGCATCGCCGGCAACACCTTCGAGCAGCTGGTCAAGCTGATGCAGGCCCAGGTGTTCACCCTGGCCAACGCCGATCTGATGGTCATCTACAAGGCCCAGGCCCAGGACGAGGTCGAGGCCGCGGTGGTCAAGCTGCGCTTCCTGTTCTCCGACGACCCCCTGGTGATCGAGGAACAGCGCACCCGCCAGGCGCTGTTCTGCACCTGGTACTCGCTGGACCGCGAATACGACATGCTGCTGGCGCTCGCCCAGAAGATGGTCCAGGAGGAAAACGCCAAACGCAACGCCGCCTCGGAGCGCAAGGCCCAGGAAGCCAAGTTCCAGGCGCAAAAGCCCAAGGGCAGCCCGTTCACCCCGGAATTGCTGGCCCGGGTGGAAAGCTCCCTGGGTCAGGCGGACCTCGCCAACCTGATGCGCCGCCAGGCGGTGTGCGCCGTGGTGGGCAAATCGCCGCCCACCCCGGTCTTCCACGAGCTGTTCATCTCCATCGCCGATCTGCGCCAGACCCTGTTCCCCAGCGTCAACGTCAATTCCAGCCCCTGGCTGTTCCAGCAGCTGACCGAGACGCTGGACCGCCGCGTGCTTTCCATGCTGAACAAGCACGACGACCGCACCCTGGAAGGCGACATCAGCATCAACCTCAACGTCTCGACCATCCTGTCGCCCGAATTCCTGGTGTTCGACGACAACGTCAAGGCGGGCATGCGCGGCACCATCGTGCTGGAACTGCAGAAGGTGGACATCTTCGCCGATCTGGGCGGCTATCTCTTCGCGCGCGATTTCGCCCACGACCGCGGCTACCGTATCTGCATCGACGGCCTGACCTATTCGCAGTTGCCCTTCGTCGACCGCGAGCGCCTGGGCGCCGACCTGATCAAGCTGGTGTGGGACCCCTCGCTCACCGAGGAAAAGGACAAGAAGACCGAGGCGCTGCGCCGCATCGGCGTCACCCGCATCATCCTGTGCCGCTGCGACAACCAGGCCGGCATCGAATACGGCCATTCGGTGGGCATCACCCTGTTCCAGGGCCGCCACATCGAATCCATGGTCCAGGGCGATCCCCGCAAGCGGGGCCTCAGGGCGCGGCCGAGAGGTTGAGCGCCGTCATCGTCAGGTCCCTGTTCAAGAGCTTCGGTCCGGTCAGGGCCGTGGACGGTCTCGACTTCACCATCAGTGCCGGCTCGACCACCGCGCTGCTGGGCGGCAACGGGGCGGGCAAGACCACCACGCTGTCCATGCTGCTGGGCCTCCTGCTGCCCAGTTCGGGCTCCATCACCGTGCTGGGCGAGGACATGGTGCGGCACCGTTACCGCGTGCTGCCGCGCATGAACTTCTCCAGCCCCTATGTGGACCTGCCCCACCGCCTGACGGTACGCCAGAACCTGATCGTCTATGGCGGCCTCTACGGGGTGCCCCGTCTCAAGGACCGCATCGCCGAGCTTTGCGAAGAGCTGGAACTGGGCGAGTTCATCGACCGGCCGGCGGGCAAGCTGTCGGCGGGCCAGAAGACCCGCGTCGCCCTGGCCAAGGCGCTTTTGAACAAGCCCGACCTCCTGCTGCTGGACGAGCCCACCGCCTCGCTCGACCCCGATACCGCCGACTGGGTGCGGGGCTGGTTCCAGTCCTACCAGCAGGCCTCCGGCGCCACCATCGTGCTGGCGTCCCACAACATGACCGAGGTCGAACGCATGTGCGACCACGTCCTGATGATGAAGCAGGGCCGCGTCGTCGACCAGGGGTCGCCCGCCGACCTGATCGGACGCTTCGGCCGCTCCACCATGGAGGAGGTGTTCCTCGACATCGCCCGCGACCGGCAACGGCCGGAGGCGGCACCGTGAGCCTGTCGCTGCGCCGCATCGAAGCCATGTGCCTGCGCCACCTTTACATCCTCAAGGGCTCGTGGCCGCGTCTTCTGGAGATGGCCTACTGGCCCGCCGTCAACATGGTGGTGTGGGGCTTCACCAACCGCTTCTTCGCCGAGCACTCGTCCTGGGTGGCCCAGGCGGGCGGCATCCTGATCGGCGCGGTGCTGCTGTGGGACGTGATGTTCCGCGGCAATCTGGGGGTGGCGCTCAGCTTCCTCGAGGAGATGTGGTCGCGCAATCTGGGGCACCTGTCGGTCAGCCCCTTGCGCCCCCACGAACTGGTCGTCGCCATGCTGACCATGAGCCTGATCAGGACGGTGATCGGCGTGCTGCCCGCCGCAATCCTGGCCATTCCGCTCTACCACTACTCCATCTTCACGCTGGGCCTGCCCCTGGTGGCCTTCTGGGTCTGCCTGATGGTCAGCGGCTGGGCCATGGGCCTCGCGGTGTCGGCCCTGGTGCTGCGCTTCGGCCTGGGGGCGGAAAGTCTGGCCTGGGTGCTGATCTTCGCCATGGCGCCCTTGGCCGGCATCTACTACCCCATCAGCACCCTGCCCCACTGGCTGCAGCCGGTGGCCTGGGCCCTGCCCCCCGCCCATGTGTTCGAGGGCATGCGCGCCGTGGTGTTCGAGGGAACCATGCGCCTCGACCTGCTGGCCTCGGCGCTGGCGCTCAACGCCCTTTACCTGGCGCTCGGCGCCGGCCTGTTCCTGTGGGCCTGGCACGGGGCAAGGGTCAGGGGTGCGCTGCTGAACGTGGGCGAATAGACCTCAGCCGACGATCTTGAAGATGCCCACGTCGCGCTGGGCCTTGTCTTCCAGGTCCAGGCTGGTGATCACGGTGTAGTGGCCGACCCGCAGCAGACCGGTCTTGGGCAGGTAGGCGCGGCCCGGATCGGCCATCACCACCATGGCCCCCTCGGCGGCAAGGCTCACCAGCCACGGCCAGATATGCGCCGTCATGGGCGCCTCGTAGCAGACATCGCCGGCCATCACCACGTCCCAGCGGCAGGGACTGCCCACCACGTCGTCGGCCAGCACCTCCACATCGACGCCGTTCAGTTCGGCGTTGAGACGGATGGCGTAGCAGGCCATGGGGTCGATCTCGGCGGCCTCGACCCTGGCCGCCCCCACCTTGGCGGCGGCCAGGGCGGTCACCCCCGATCCGGCGGCGAAGTCCAGCACGCGCTTGCCGGCCACCAGTTCGGGATGGTCCAGCACCCAGCGGGTCAGCGCCTGGCCCCCCGCCCAGCAGAATGCCCAATAGGGCGGCGGCAGGTTGACGCGCAGCAGCGCCTCCTCCGTGGCTTCCCACAGGGGCGTCACCTCGGTCGCCGTCCACAGCTTGATCTCGGGACAGGCCGGCGGGTGCGACACTTCCGTGTTGGCGCGGATGAATTGGGAGGCGGCCTCAAAGGTGGCGGAGACGGGGGTCACAGCAGTTTCCCCGCCAAGATGGCCGCCAGGACCAGCCAGCCGAAATGGCGGTTGGACTTGAACTTGTCCAGGCAGTCGGCGCCGTCGTGGATGTCGACGGTCCTGATCTGCCACAGGAGGTGGCCGCCAGCCAGCGCGAGGCCCGGCCAGAACGCCCAGGAGAGATTGGCCGCCCACCCCGCCGCGCCGATCAGGGCCAGGGTCATGGGATAGAACAGCCACAGCCACGCCACCGTCTTGTCACCCAGGCGGAGCGCGGTGGACTTCACGCCGATCATGGCGTCGTCCTCCTTGTCCTGGTGGGCGTAGATGGTGTCGTAACCCAGCGTCCAGAACGGCCCGGCGGCATAGAGCAGCAGCGCGGGCAGGCCCATATGGCCGCTCACCGCCGCCCAGCCCAAAAGTGCGCCCCAATTGAAGGTCAGCCCCAGCCACGCCTGCGGCCAGTAGGTGATGCGCTTCATGAAGGGATAGGGAAACACCAGCAGCAGCGAGGCGATGCCCACGGCGATGGCGAAGTTGTTGAGCTGCATCAGCACGGCCAGGCCGATCAGCAATTGCAGCCCCAGGAAGGCCAGCGCCTGGGTGGGGCTGACCGCGCCCGACGGAATGGGGCGAGAGGCGGTGCGGGCCACGCGGCCGTCGAAGTCGCGGTCGGCCCAGTCGTTGAAGGTGCACCCGGCCCCCCGCATCACCACCGCGCCGACGGCGAACAGGGCGAACAGCCAGAGGTCGGGCCAGCCCGAACCGGCCAGCGCGATGCTCCACCAGCAGGGAAACAGCAGCAGCCACGTACCGATGGGCCGGTCGAGGCGCATCAGGCGGAAGTAGGGCCGGGCGGCGGCGGGAACGTAACGGTCGATCCAGTTGCCGACCGGTATGTCGCCCTGCAGGGTCTGGGACGTGCTCATCCCCCATGCTTATCTCAAAGCGGGGCGGGAGGAAACGGGTTTGCGCCCTATTTGGTGAAGTAGAGCAACCCTTGCTTCCACCCCAGCGTCGGAGTGCGCCAGGCGGTGCGGATGTCGTCAGACGACGGGCGGAGCGGCTTGCCGAAATACCAGCCCTGGCCGAAGCGCACCTTCAGCAGCTTCAGCAGATTGGCGGTCTCGGCGTCTTCCACGTATTCGGCGGTGGTGGTGACGCCCAGCTCGGTACACAGGCCGACGATGGCCTTGATGAACGAGACGTCCTCGTTGTTGCGCATGGCGTCCTTGATGTAGGAGCCGTCGATCTTGACGTTGTCCACCTTCAAGGCGCGCAGGTAGTGGAAGGCGGCATGGCCGGCGCCGAAATCGTCCAGGCAGACCTCGTGGCCCTGCTTGCGGATGATCTGGATGACGTCGTTGACCGCCTTCAGGTCGCGGACCTGGGCGGATTCGGTCATCTCGAACACCAGGCGCTTGCGCAGGTCCTTGGTGGTGGTGAGGATCTCCTTCAAGCGCCGCACCACCGTGGGATCGGACAGGGAATAGCCCGACAGGTTGACGGCGAACTTGAGCGATTCGTTGTTGGCGACACTGGACCGCATGAACCCGATGGCGCGCTCCAAAAGCGCCATGTCCAGCATGCCGACCATGCCGGTATCCTCGGCGAAGGTCACCGTCTCGTAGGGGGACTTGTTGTCCTCGCCCTTGAAGCGCACCAGACATTCGAAGTGGTGCACCACGCCGGTCCACAGATCGACGATGGGCTGGAACATCAGGTCGAAATCACCCCCCGTCACCGTGTTGCGCACGTCGTTCATCTGCTTGACGGTGGCCGACAGGCGGGGCTGCAGATCCTTCATCAGATCGGCGAGGTTGCCGCCGTTCTCGGCTTCCATGGCGAATCGGTTCAGCGTGTAGGTCAGCGCGCGCGCCGCTTCCTCGGGCGGCACGTCGGCCACGTCCAGCATCAAGGTAGCCAGCGTCGCCTGGATGGGCGGCGCGTCGGGCAGAACCACCGCCGCCTGGGTCACCGACTGGCTGATGGAATCGGCCGAGACCGAGGCCGAGTGCAGAACGCCGAACTTGCCGTCGTCCAGTTGGCCGACACCGTCGCCGCCCACCGACAGCGCTTTCAGCCTGTTCCCCAGTTCGGTGGCCAGAGCCTCCTGGGCCTCGGCATCGCCGGACAGGGCGTCGATCTTGGGCAACTCGACCAGAGTCAGCTGATAGGGGTCGTCCGGCGCCGCGCTTTCCAGCAGGCTGGCCGCCATGGCCTGGAAGCTGTCCTTGTCCAAAAGCCCGGTCTCACCCACCCGGTCTTCCTTGTGGGCGTGGAAACCGCCGGGATGGCCCAAGGCCACCATCAGGCGGTCGGGCGTGCTGGGATGGCGATAGCCCGACAGCGTCACCTCGGACGCCTTACCGTCGGGGCGCAGCACGCGAAGGACGGCGTTGCGCACCCTCTCCCCACCTGACATCTGCTTTAAGGCCTGGCTTAGCGCGGTATGGTCGTTGGGATGGATGATCCTGGCCAGGGGCTGGCCGGTCAGGGCCCGGGCGCCACGCCCCAACAACGCCATGGCGGCGCCCACCGCGAAAACGGTGTTGCCCTCATAATCCAGTTCCAGGAGAACGTCGGCGGCCGCGAATGCAAAGGCGACATACATGTCGCTCGACCGGCCGAGATCGTCCTTGTCCGCCATACCCATTCCCCTCGTGTCCTGGCTCAAAGCCTAGGCCAAAGGTTGGCGGCGGGCAAGTAAGTGTTGGTGTGATTCCGAACCGCTTTGTGATGGGGCGGAGGAGCCCTCCTCCGCCCCATGAACCTGTGGTTCTATTCCGCCGCCGGCTTCCAGCGCAGCACGGGCGTGCGCGCCGCCAGGGTCTCGTCCAGGCGCCGCCGGGGGGTCAGCCGCGGAGCCGCCTTGAACTCGTCGGCGGCACCGGCCTTGGCCTTAGCCGCAAGCCCCTTCACCACCCCGATATACTGGTCCAGGGTCTCCTTGGACTCGGTCTCGGTGGGCTCCATCAGCAGGGCGCCATGCACCACCAGCGGGAAGTACATGGTCATGGGATGGTAGCCCTCGTCGATCATCGCCTTGGCGAAATCCAGGGTGGTGACACCGGTGTCCTTGAGGAAGCGGTCGTCGAACAGCGCCTCGTGCATGCAGGGGCCCTCGAACGAGGCCGACAGGTCGTCCTTCAGCGAAGCCAGCAGGTAATTGGCGTTCAGCACCGCGTCCGAGGACGCCTGGCGCAACCCGTCCGAGCCCATGGACAGGATGTAGGCCAGCGCCCGGATGAACACGCCGAACTGGCCGTGGAAGCCCTTGACCCGGCCGAAGGGCTTGGCGCCGTCGCGCTTGCCCTCGACCATCTCCAGTCCCTTGGCCCCATGCACCACGTAGGGCACGGGGGCGAAGGGGGCCAGCGCCGCCGACAGCACGGTGGGACCGGCGCCGGGACCGCCGCCGCCGTGCGGCGTGGAAAAGGTCTTGTGCAGGTTGATGTGCATGGTGTCGATGCCGAGGTCAGCGATCTTCACCCGGCCGACGATGGCGTTAAAATTGGCGCCGTCGCAGTAGAAATAGGCTCCGGCCCCGTGCACGGCGGCCGCGATCTCGACGATCTCGGTCTCGAACAGGCCGCAGGTGTTGGGATTGGTCAGCATCAGGGCCGCCACGTCGGGGCCCAGCTTGGCCTTCAGGGCCGCCAGATCCACCCGCCCATTCTCCAGCGCCGGAATGGGGTCGACGGTGTAGCCGCACATGGCGGCGGAAGCCGGGTTGGTGCCGTGGGCGCTTTCCGGCACCAGGACGCGGCGGCGGTGTCCCTCGCCCTTGTCCTCGTGGGCGGCGCGGATGGCCATCAGGCCGCACCACTCGCCGTGGGCGCCGGCCGCCGGGCTCATGGCCACCGCCGGCATGCCGGTCAGCTCCTTCAGCCAATGGGCCAGTGTGTCGATCACCTCCAGCGCGCCCTGCACGGTCTTTTGCGGCTGCAGCGGATGCAGATCGGCGAGACCGGGCAGGCGGGCCACTTTCTCCGACAGGCGGGGGTTGTGCTTCATGGTGCACGAGCCCAGCGGGTAGAAGCCGGTGTCGATGCCGTAATTCTTCTGCGACAGGCGGGTGTAGTGGCGCACCACCTGGGGCTCGGACAGATCGGGCAGCGCCACGGGTCCGCGCCGGGGCGCGTCGCCCAGCCGTTCCAGGTCGAAGGGCGCCGGCTCGGGCAGGTCGATGGCGACAGAGCCGGGATTGTCCATCTCGAAGATCAGCTTCTCTTCGATCTGCAGCGCGCGGTTGCCGGAAATGGTCTCGCTCATCACACGGCCTCCTTCAGGGCGGCGACAAGCTTGTCCATGTCGTCCTCGGTGTTGGTTTCGGTGGCGGCCAGGATCAGCACCGACTTGAGCTCGGGGAAGCTGGGATAGAAGCGCGACGCCGGAACACCGGCCAGAATCCCCTTGTCCGCCAGGGCATCCACCACGGCGGCCGCATCCGTCTCGTCGCCCAGATGCACGGCGAACTCGTTGTAATAGCTTTGCGGCAGCACCCGCACACCCTTCACGGCCCGAAGCTTCTGCTCCAGCCTGGTGGCGGCCAGATGGTTCAGCTCGGCCAGACGGCCGAAGCCGGTGCCGCCCAGCATGGTCAGGTGGATGGAGAAGGCCAGGGCGCAGAGGCCCGAATTGGTGCAGATGTTGCTGGTGGCCTTCTCGCGGCGGATATGCTGCTCGCGGGTGGACAGGGTCAGCACCCAGCCGCGGCGGCCGTCCACGTCCACGGTCTGGCCGGCCAGACGGCCGGGCATCTGGCGCAGATATTTCTCGCGCGTGGCGAACAGGCCGAGGCCGGGACCGCCGAAATTTAGCCCCATGCCGAGGCTCTGCCCTTCGCACACCACGATGTCGGCCCCCATGGCGCCGGGGGATTCGATCAGGCCGAGGCTGGTGGGCTCGGCCACCATCACCACCAGCAGGGCGCCCGCCTCGTGGCAGAGCGCCGCCAGCGGCCGCAGGTCGCGCACCGTGCCGAAAAAGCCGGGATTCTGCACCACCACGCAGGCGGTCTTCGAATCCACCCTTCCGATCATGTCCTCCAGCCCCAGGGGGTCGGGGGGCAGGATGTCGGCTTCCATCTCGGTGTAGCGCAGCGAGGTTTCCACCGTCTCGGCGTAATGGGGATGCACCCCGCCCGAAACGATTACCTTGTTCCGCTTGGTGATGCGACACGCCATGATGGCCGCCTCGGCGGTGGCCGTGGCGCCGTCATACATGGAGGCGTTGGCCACATCCATGCCGGTGATGGTCGCCACCTGGGTCTGGAACTCGAACAGCACCTGCAGGGTGCCCTGGGAAACCTCGGGCTGGTAGGGCGTGTAGGCGGTGAGGAACTCGCCGCGCAACAGCAGCTGGTCCACCGCCGCCGGGATGTGGTGGCGATAGACGCCGGCTCCGATGAAGAAGGGGGCGCACCCCGCCGAGAGGTTCTTGCCGGCCATGCGGGTGAAGGCGCGCTCCACCTCCATCTCGCCCTGGTGGCGGGGAAGCGGCAACGGCTGGTCCAGGCGGGCGGACGGGGGCACGTCGCGGAACAGCTCGTCCACGCTTTTCGCCCCGATCACGTCGAGCATGGCGCGGCGGTCGGACTCGGTCAGCGGCAGGTAGCGCATGGGATGGGGCCTATTCCAGGGTCTTGAGATACGCGTCGTAGGCGGCCTGATCCATCAGGTCGTCGAGCTCGGCCGGGTTGGCGAGCGTCAACTTGAAGAACCAGGCGGCGCCCTCGGCATCCTCGTTGACCAGGCCGGGCTGGTCGACGATGGCCTGGTTGCCCTTGGTCACGGTGCCCGACACCGGGGAATAGACCTCGGAGGCGGCCTTGACCGATTCCACCACCGCCGCCTCGTCGCCCTTGGCCAGTTGGCGGCCGGAATCGGGGACCTCGACGAACACCACGTCGCCCAGCGCGTGCTGGGCGTAATCGCTGATGCCGACGGTGCCGACGTCACCCTCGACGCTGATCCACTCGTGATCCTTGGTGAAACGCTTGCTGCTCATTTGAAGATTTCCCCTCAGCCTTTGAAATAACGATGCGGCACGAACGGCAGGGCCGAGACATGGGCGTCCATGGCCTTGCCGCGCACCACCAGTTTCAGCCTGGTCCCGATAGCGGCGAAAGCGGCGGGCACATAGCCCATGGCCACCGGGCCGCCCGCCGACGGGCCGAAGCCGCCGGAGCAGATTTCGCCCAGGCGGTTGCCCGCCTCGTCGGTGATCTCGGTATGGGCGCGGGCCGGGGCCTTGCCGTCCGGCTGGATACCGACCCGGAGCGTTGGCGGGCCCTCGGCCAACTGCTTCTGGATGATTGCGGCGCCGGGGAAACCCCCTTCGGTCTTGCGGCGCTTGCTCATGATCCAGGCGATGTTGGCCTGGACCGGGGTGGTGGTGGTGTCGATGTCCGAGCCGTAGAGGCACAGCCCGGCCTCCAAGCGAAGGGAGTCGCGCGCCCCCAGACCGGCCGGCATGACGCCCGGCGCGGCCAGCAGGGTGCGGGCCAGCTTTTCCGCATCAGCATTGGCCACCGACATCTCCCAGCCGTCCTCGCCGGTATAGCCCGAGCGGGTGGCCAGCACCGGAATGCCCGCCACCGTGATCTCGGCGATGGTCATGAAGGTCATGGCGCAGGCCTCGGGGCACAGCGTCGCCATGGCGGCGGCCGCGCCGGGGCCTTGCAGCGCCAGCAGCGAGCGGTCCTCGATCATGCGAAGCTCCACCTTGCCGCCCAGATGCCGGACGAGATGGGCGAAGTCGGCGTGCTTGCAGGCGGCGTTGATCACCAGGAACAGGTGGTCGTCGGCCAGCTTGCTGATCATCAGGTCGTCGAGGATGCCGCCCTGGTCGTTGGTGAACACCGAATAGCGGGTCTTGCCGATTCCCAAGGCCTGGATGTCGCCGGGCACCAGGGTTTCCAGCAGCTCCACCGCCTTGGGCCCACGGATTTCCGCCTGGCCCATGTGGGAGACGTCGAACAGGGCGGCACCCGAACGGGTGTGCAGGTGCTCGGCCAGCACGCCGGCGGGATACTGCACCGGCATGGCGTAGCCGGCGAAGGGCACCATCTTGGCCCCCAGCTCGCGGTGCAGGGCGTCCAGGGGGACAGTCAACAGGGGAGTATCGGACTCAGACACCGGGTTCCTCCTTCACGGCAGCGCCGCGCGGGAAATTGAAGGGCACCGGGCATGGCTGTGACGTCACCCGGCTTGCCCCCCTCTGTCTGGGAACCTGAAAGATTCACCGCTCCGCCCGAACGGGCGTCGTGGCTTTCATCGTCGGTGGGCCGCCAGACCTTAAAGGACCCGACGGCACGCTTTCCAGAGTTTCATCCCCCCGCGGTCCTTTTGCCTGAGAGTTTCCAGGGGCGGTTGCTCCTTCGGCGCCGGCCCGATAAGGGGCCGGTCTCTCCCACGGGGATCATCTGTGCCGGCCATCTTATCAACCAGGCCGGCGATGGAGTCAACGGGAGTCGGACAAGCCTCAGCGCTTGTTGCGCCGGTTATCCTCCATTTCCTCGGGAGTCAGCTGGAACCCGAGATAGATCTCATAATTATCAATGAGTTCCTTGTCGCGCACCGGCAGCCGCATGCTCACCTCGTCGTCGGTGACGCGGATGCGGTCCACGGTGTCGGGGAAGGTCACCGGGAAGGT
Source organism: Magnetospirillum sp. ME-1 (assembly GCF_002105535.1). GTDB lineage: Bacteria > Pseudomonadota > Alphaproteobacteria > Rhodospirillales > Magnetospirillaceae > Phaeospirillum. Next base: position 367,832 of record NZ_CP015848.1, read on the forward strand.
GAACACGCCCTTGGCGCCGGGGGCGGGATAGAATTTGGGGACGGCGACGAAATAGGTCACATCCAGGGTGCGCCCCTTGGCTGCCGGGCCGCGCCGCAGTTCGAAGCCCAGTTGCAGCGACACCTCGCCGCCCTTGTCGTCGTAGACGCAATCGCCCTTGAAAGCGATCACCTCGCCTTCCATCTCCACGTCGGTCAGGTCGCGCCCCGAGCCGGGCCGGTATTTGATGATCTTGGCGGCGTCGGCCATGATGTAGACCGGCGGACAGGGCGGCGACGTCCTGCCCTTGATGCGCGACCAGGAATCACACCCCGAAAGCACCAGCGGGGCCGCCAGGACGAAAAACAGCAGGCGGGCAATGCGAGGGGTGTTCATGCCAAACTTCCTTAAACGCCACATGATCTGGTAAAGGTGCCCCCGACTGTAGTGAAGCCGGGGCGCGGACACAAGCCGCCAACCCCACGGCCCCCAGCCAAACCGGAGAACGACAAAGTGACCACAAGCGTTGCCAAGAGGCCCCTGACCCTGGTGCTGGCCAGCCCGCGCGGTTTCTGCGCCGGCGTCGACCGCGCCATCCACATCGTCGAGCGGGCGCTTGAGAAGTACGGTGCTCCGGTCTATGTCCGCCACGAGATCGTCCACAACAAGTTCGTGGTGGAATCGCTGGCCCAGAAGGGCGCGGTGTTCGTCGAGGAACTGAACGAGGTGCCGGATTCGGCCGCCGTGGTCTTCTCCGCCCATGGCGTGCCCAAGACCGTCCCGGCCGAGGCCGACCGCCGGGGGCTCACCTCGCTGGACGCCACCTGCCCGCTGGTGACCAAGGTCCACCGCGAGGCCGAACTGCATCACGCCATGGGCCGCCAGATCATCATGATCGGCCATGCCGGCCACCCCGAGGTGATCGGCACCATCGGCCAGGTGCCCGAGGGCGCCGTGCTGCTGGTCGGTACGCCGGAACAGGCGGAGAAGGTCGCCCCCAAGGACCCCTCCATGCTGGCCTACATCACCCAGACCACGCTGTCGGTGGACGACGCGGCGGCCGTGATCGACGTGCTGCAGCGCCGCTTCCCCGACATGGTCGGGCCGAAGCGCGAAGACATCTGCTACGCCACCACCAACCGCCAGGCCGCCGTCAAGACCATCGCGCCCCATTGCGAGGCCCTGATGGTCATCGGCTCACCCAATTCGTCGAACTCGTCGCGCCTGGTGGAAGTGGCTGCCCGGGCCGGCTGCGCCCGCTCGGTGCTGGTCCAGCGTGCCGCCGAGGTGGATTGGAGCCTCCTGGACGGCGTCGACCGGCTCGGCATCACCGCCGGCGCCTCGGCCCCCGAAATCCTGGTGGAGGAAGTGGTGGCGGCCGCGCGCGAGCGCTTCGACGTCACCATCGAGGAAATCCGCGTCACCACCGAGACGGTGACCTTCAAGCTGCCGCAGGCCTTGTCCGAGTAGTCACTGGCGTCATCGGCGGAATCATCGTACCTTCCGCCGATTCCAGCCTGAAGCAGTGATGAGAGCATGGCCGTCTACACCGAGGTTTCCGACGACGAATTGGAAGACTTCGCCGCCGAGTACGACATCGGCGAAGTGGTGTCGTGCAAGGGCATCGCCGAAGGCGTCGAGAACACCAACTACCTGCTGCAGACCGACCAGGGGAACTACATCCTCACCCTCTATGAAAAGCGGGTGAACCCGGAGGAACTGCCGTTCTTCCTGGGCCTGATGGAGCATCTGGCGGCGCGAGGCCTCGCCTGCCCCACCCCCATCAAGGGACGCGACGGACAGGCCCTGCGCACCCTGTGCGGCCGTCCCGCGGCCATCGTCAGCTTCCTCAAGGGCATGTGGACCCGGCGCATCACGCTCAACCACTGCGCCGAGCTGGGCCCGGCCATGGCCGCCATGCATCTGGCCGGGGCCGACTTCCCGCTGACGCGGGCCAACAACCTGTCGGTGGCCGGCTGGCGGCCGCTGTTCGACGCCATCCGGCCCCGCGCCGCCGAGATCAAGGCCGATCTGGAACAGGTCATCGCCGACGAGCTGGATTACCTGGAGGCCAACTGGCCCAAATCCCTGCCCATGGGGCTGATCCACGCCGATCTGTTCCCCGACAACGTGTTCTTCCGCGCCGACAAGGCGGCGGGCGTCGACCGCATGTCGGGCTTCATCGATTTCTACTTCGCCTGCACCGACATCCTGGCCTACGACATCGCCATCTGCCTCAACGCCTGGTGCTTCGAGGATGACGGCGCCTTCAACGCCACCAAGGCCAGGCTGATGCTGAACGGCTACCGCAGAATCCGGCCGCTGTCGGCCGACGAATTGCTGGCCCTGCCGCTGCTGGCCAGGGGCGCCGCCATGCGCTTCTTGCTGACGCGCAGCTACGACTGGCTGAACACGCCCCCCGGCGCCATGGTCAAGCGCAAGGACCCCATGGAGTATTACCGCAAGCTCCGCTTCCACCAGGGCGTCGGCGGTCCCGGCCAGTACGGCATCGAATAGCACTCCCTCTGCCCGGTCATCCCGAGCGCGAGCGAGGGATCTCCGCTTGGCACGACAGAACCAAATCGGGCACGGTAAACCAGAATGAGATCCCTCCTCCCGATGGTCGTCGGGATGACAGGAAAGCGTGGGCGATGAACGAAGAAAAAACCGAATCCGTCGAGATCTATACCGACGGCGCCTGTTCCGGCAATCCCGGCCCCGGCGGCTGGGGGGCCATCCTGCGCTTCAAGGGCATCGAGCGCGAGCTGAAGGGCGGCGAGGCCCAGACCACCAACAACCGCATGGAGATGACGGCGGTGCTGGTGGCGCTCAACACCCTGACCCGGCCCTGCACCGTCGACCTCTACACCGACAGCGAATACGTCAAGAAGGGCATGACCGAATGGCTGCGCGGCTGGAAGGCCCGGGGCTGGAAGACCGCCGACAAGAAGCCGGTGAAGAACGACGACCTGTGGAAGGCGCTGGACGAGGCCGCGGCGCGCCACCGCATTTCCTGGCACTGGGTCAAGGGCCATGCCGGCCACCCGGAGAACGAGCGCGCCGACGCCCTGGCCCGCGAAGGCATCGCCGATTTGCGCGCGGCGGCCGAACTCTGAACTACTCGTCGGCGGTTTCCTCGGCCATCAGCCGGTTCCAGGCCAGCGCCATGGTTCCGGCGGTCAGCGCCATGCCCAGATAGCGCACCGGCACCTCCACGGCATCGCGCAGGGACAGCCCGTCGAGCAGATCCAGCTCGGGCGCCATGCGCACCCCCTCCAGCAGCAGGTTGAGCGGCAGCCAGCACACAAAGGCCGCCACCCCCAGGGCCAGGCCGCCCCGGATCATCAGATCCGGCACGCGCCAGCCCAGATTGCCCGACTGACCGGCCCGCTCCAGCGCCGCGTCGGCGGGGACCAGATAGAACCCGCCAAGAAACAGATTGGCCAATCCCGACAGCACCATCACCGAATCGGCGATGGGCACGCCGGTGGCGATGGCCAGCGATGCCGAGATCACCTGGGCGGGAAAGCCGATGAACACCTCGGACGCCATCCAGGCCAGGGCGCCGAAGGTCTCGCGGCGGCCCAGGCGGAAGTAATGGCGGCTGGCGGGTATCTCGCCCAGCCCCACCAGGCGCAGCCATGCCACCACGAAGACGCCGCGCGCCAGAAGATCGGTGATGCCGCCGGCCACGGCATGGCGCGACGCCACCGCCGCGCCCAGCAGGCTGACCGCCATGCACAGCCACGACAGGCGGAGAAAAACCGGGAACTGCTCGATCAGGATCAGCAGGCTGCGAAACGCCAGTCGGCAATAGCGGAAGATCCCCATTGCCCCCCCTTATCTTCGCCTCAGCGTCCGGCCTCGAAATGGCCACGCACCAGATTGATCTGGCGGATCAGGTCGTCGGCGCCGATGGGCTTGGTCAGGACCTTGGAGGCGCCCACCTGCCGGGTGATCTCGTGGGCCTGCTCGGATTTGTCGCCGGTGAGAATCAGCACCGGCTTGCGGCTGTTGAGGTTGCCCTTTTCCGTGCGCAGCGTGCGCAGGAATTCGATGCCGTCCATGTGCTCCATATGCAGGTCGCAGATGATGACATCCGGGTCCACGTCGCCCGAACGCAGCATCTCCAGCGCCTTCAGCCCGTCGCTGGCCTCGGAGATCTGGGCGGGATTGGCCTTGCCCAGCAGCTTCTTGATGATGTTGCGCATCACCTCCTGGTCGTCGATGACCATGATGTGCAGCCCGGCGCCGCCGATCTGCATGGTCAGCGCGGCGCCGTCCTTGAACTTCTCGATCTGCTTGGCCGAATTCTTGGGCAGCGGCACCTTGCGCTCGCGGCAATACAGCGTCAGCGCCTGGCCCACGTCATCGCGGGAAAAGACGAAATCCTTGGGCGAACCGCCGGCGAACACCGCCGGAAAGCGGATGGTCAGCGCGATGTCCTGGGAGGGGTCGAAACTGAGCAGATCGGGCGCCGTGTCGGGCAGCATCTTGCCGATCCGCTCGCCGTAGCGACGGATGGCATCAAGGAAATCCGCCCGGGGAAAAACGATGACGCGACGTTCCAGAATCATCTTGGACCACACACCCGCGATTGCCGCGACCCCACCCGGCCACGCGCTCCAGCAGTAATACAGGCGGCGGCGGCGCGGGTCCAGGGGCGCATCTATTTGGCAGCGTCGGCTGACGGATTTTCCAGGTGAGCCTCGCTCTTCACCCGGTTGCGTCCATCGCGCTTGGCCAGATACATGGCCTCGTCGGCGCGATGAACCAGCCCCTCGGGCGCATCGTCGGGCCGAAGCACCGCGGCGCCGATGGACAGGGTCACCTGTCCCAGGACCTGGCCGGTCCGCCGGTTGGTCAGACGCTTGGTGGACACCTGATTGCGGATGGCTTCGGCCACCTCCACCGACTTATCCAGCGAGGTGGCGGGCAGGATCACCGCGAATTCCTCGCCGCCGTAGCGGGCGGCGGTATCCTTGGCCTGGGCGATTTCGGTCAGCGAGCGCGCCACCAACTTCAGAACCTGATCACCCAGCTGGTGGCCATAGGTGTCGTTGAACTGCTTGAAGTGATCGATGTCGATCATCAGCAGGGACAGCGGCGCCTCCGAGGCCCGGGCGTCGAGCACGGCCAGATTCAGCGAGTGGTCGAACAGCTTGCGGTTGGCCAGCTGGGTCAGGGCGTCGGTGGATGCCTCGCGCTTCAGGTCGTCCAGATGGTTGCGCAGGCGGGCGATCTCGTTGGACGAGTTCTCAAGGCGCAATTCCAGCTGACGGTTAAGGTCGGCCATCACCTTGGTCTCGGCCAGAATGCCCGAGATCAGCTCGGACAGGCCGGCGGCGGTCGGCCCATCGGCCAGCTTGCCGCTGAAATCCTCCAGCGCGGCGCCGTAATTGGTGGTGCCCTGGTTGGCGTTGCTCAAGAATTCCAGCACGCGCCCCACCGCTTCCTCGACCCTCTGGCCCACCTCGCGCAGTTCAGCGGTGTCCTGAGGAAAGACGGCGAAGCGTTCGTAAAGCTGGTCGTTGACCTTGGAGGTGAACTTCTTTCCCGACCGCAGGATCTCGTCGATGGCGGCGGTCAGTTCGGGATTGCGCCCGGCCACATAGGCGTACCAGATGGCGTAGTTCTCGGGATGCGGCGGCACCTTGTGCCGCTCCATCATGGCCAGCGCCGCCCGGGCGCAATGGGCGGCGACGTCAAGGGTATCCGGACTCTTCATCGTGACCTGAACCTCAATTGCACTGGCCGAGGGAGCCCTCGGCGCAAATGGTCTTTCCGTCCGTCCATCGGGCGCCGGACAGGTCGGCGTTCAATAAATCGGCCCCCAGCGTCTTGGCGCCCGTCAGATCGGCGCCGCGCAGCGAGGCGTGGTAAAAGCGGGCGCGACGCAGATCGGCCCGCGCCAGGGATGCCCCCGCTAGGTCCGCCTTGGTGAAATCGGCGTCGCTGAACACCCCATCGTCAAGCCGCGCGCCCGTCATGACGGCGCTGATGAACTTGCCCCGATAGCCGTCCACCTTCGCCAGAACCGTTTCCGTCAGGCGGGCGCGCTGGAAGCTGGTCTCGCGCAGCCGCGCCCCGCTCAGGTCGTGCCGGGTCAGGTCGCGTCCGTCCATGTAGCAACGCTGCCAATCCACCCCCGGAGCCGCGGGCTGCGTGCAATCGGCGCCAAACGACGCCGATGGGCGGACCAGAACGATGACGGCAAGAATCAGGACCAACCTCATACCCGTTTTTTATTCCCCCCTGCGTCCACATAAAAGGAATATTTGGTAGCGGCCTGAGAGAAGTTTACCCTGGTTCTGTCGCAATTTCGTCACGGAGGGCAAGCATGAGCCGCAGCGAAGCCGACCGGGTGCTCGACGAGGCGGAAAGCCTGTGGCTGTCGGGCGAAAAGCAGCGGGCGCGGGAATGCTGTCTGCGGGCGCGCCTTCTGTACCACGAGGCAGGGGACCGGCGGGGCGAAGCCGACGCGCTGACCCGCATGGGCGATCTCGAGGCGGAGACCGGTCACGGCAATGCCGCCCGCCAGGCCTTTGTCGAGGCGCGCCAGATCCACGCGCGAAACGGCGAACAGCGCGAGCAGGCCGCCATCCTGGTGCGCCTCGCCCATCTGTCCCTGCGTGAAGACGACAGGCCGGAGGCCCGCTCCATCTACCTTTCCGCCCTGGAACTCTATGAATCCGCCGCCGATTTCTCGGGCCTCGGCCATGTCCACCGCGCACTGGGCCACATGGAGCGCGACCAGGGCGACCAGGACCGGGCGCTGGACCGCTACCGCGAGGCCCTGGCCTGCTACCGCCGCGCCTCGGATACCCTGGGCGAGGCCGGGGCGCTGAAATCCATGGCCGCCATCCAGCGGGCGCTGGGCCACCCCGACCGGGCGCGGGCCGAGTGCGAGGAGGCGCTGGGCCTGCTGCGGCAAGTGGGCGATATGCTGGGCGAGGCCAAGGCCACCCGCCTGATGGCCCGCATCCTGGCCGACGAGGGACGCCGGGACGAGGCCCGCAAATCCATGCATGCCGCCGCCAAACTGTTCGGACGGGCGGGCGACGTGGCCGCCCGCGACGAGGCGGAGGCCGAAGCGAGGGGAATGTAGGCACCCTCCGGCCATCCACGCGGCCCGACCAGAAAGCCGCGTGACACGATGTACCGGGCGGATGGGCATGGATCACCGGGACAAGCCCGGTGATGAGGATAATTCTCGGTAGATGCCCCTTGCCGTCTACAGCCCGATCGGCGCGAACGCCGCCTTGCCCTTGACCTCGCGCTCGTAGTCGAGCGCCATGCGGACGTTGGGATAGGCGAGATGGTCCCAGGGGATCTCGTCCCAGGTGAACAGCCCGGCTTCCAGGCTTTCCGGTCCGGCGGCGAATTCGGGGGTCACCAGGCGGGCACGATAGATCATGTGGACCTGGCCGATCTGGGGAAAGGAGAACACCGCCAGCAGGCCGTCCACCTCGACCACGGCGCGGGCTTCCTCCCACACCTCGCGCCGCGCGCCCTGCTCGGTGGTTTCGCCCAGTTCCATGTAGCCGATGGGCATGGTCCAATAGCCCAGCCGGGGTTCGATGGCCCGCTTGACCATCAGGTAGCTGTCGCCCCAGGTGCACACGGCGCCGACGATGATCTTGGGGTTTTCGTACAGCACGAAGCCGCAATCGCCGCAGACCAGACGTTCGCGGTCATCGCCTTCGGGGATGGATCGAAGGGTCGGCCCTGACGGCTTCATGAGACCTCAGGCCAGGATATCGAGATAGGTGCCCCGCGGCGCGTTGCGGTCCAGGCTGTCCACCGAGGTATTGGGCGACAGCATGCGGCGCCCGCGCGGACCGGTGGGAGTGGCGCCATGGATGGCGGTCACCGCCTCGCCGCCGCCGGCCGCGATGGAGGCGCGCTGGTCGCGGCTGAACGCGTCGCGGATCCCCGAAACCGCGCTGTTCAATGCCGACGAGCCGAAGCCGCGTGTGGATTCAACCATGGTCTTGCCAATTCCCGACGAACCAGATTCCCCATCCTAGCACTTCGACGCCGCCGGGAAAAGATGCTGGAATCCCAATACCCTTGCTCCCCCGCCGGTATTGTGGCTGAATGCGACCATGGCTACTACATACGCCCCCATCGCCGATCCTCTTGCCGCCAGGCCATCCGATCTGGCGACGCATTTCATGGAATGCGGGGCGCTCAACACCAATCTCAGCCTGGCGCCGGGCGAACGGCTGGTGATCACCGACGATCTGTTGAACGGCACGGTGGGCGACGTGGCGGCGCTGTCCATGGCCGCCATCGTGGCCCGCGATTCCCAGGTGGCCCTGGCCGCCATGCTGCCGCTGTCGGTGGCCGCCTCCAAGGTCAAGCCCCGCCACCGCCCCAAATACGAGCAGCTGTTCCAGCTGATCGAGGAAACCGCCTTCGACACCGCTGTGCGCGGCTCGGCCGAGGCGATGATCGCCGCCGGCTTCCGCGAGGCCCGCATCCGCGAGCTGGCCGCCGAGCTGGGCGGCAATGTCGGCCCCGCCCGGGCCCGCTACCGCGCCTTCCTCGACGTGATCAAGCTGCTGATCGAAAAGAAGATCTCCGAACCGGGCTTTCTGGACGAGTTCCTGGACTTCACCCGCAGCGTGGCGGGCAAGCTGGATTTCGGCATCTATGCGCTGTGCGTCGACCGGCTGTTCGTCAGCCCCAACATCCCCCTGATGGTCAAGGTGTCGCTGGTCAGGGAAATGCTGAAATACCCACCGCTGGTGCGCAAGGAATTGCTGACCAACCTTTTGGCCTCCAACGCCGCGCCGCTGGAGCTGGTCCAGTTCGCCCAGGGCGAGCTGTCGGCGGGCATGACCCGTGACCAGATCACCGAAATCGTCCTGTTCACCACCCTGAAGCGTGCCTGGGCCGCCCAGAAGCATGCGCCGGGCCGCCCCTCCATCTGACATCTCCATGCCACTCCCTGTCATCCTGAGCGAAGCGAAGGATCTCCGCCTGGAACGGCGGGGCCTATTCGGACACGCTGTTCCAGACGGAGATCCCTCCTCCCGATGGTCGTCGGGATGACAAATATTTCCGCAACCCGCCATTCCGGGGAATTTTAATGAAAGCCGTCGTCTGCCCCGCTTTCGGCCAGGATCTGGTCGTCACCGACTTCCCCGCGCCCGCCATGATCGATGGCGGGGTGCGCATCAAAGTGCATGCGGCCGGCGTCAACTTCGCCGATTCCCTGATCACCGGCGGCAAGTACCAGGAAAAGATGGAGCCGCCCTTCGTGCCCGGCATGGAACTGGCCGGCGTAGTCACCGAGGTGGCGCCGGGCGTCACCAACTGCAAACCCGGCGACCGGGTGATGGCCACCGTGACGGGGGGCGCCTTCGCCGAGGAGGCGGTGTGCGCCTGGACCGACGTCTACGTCCTGCCCGATTCCCTCGACTTCGTCACCGCCGCCGGCTTTCCGGTGGCCTACGGCACCTCGCACCACGGGCTGAAGAAGGCCGGACTCAAGGCCGGCGAGACCCTGGTGGTCCACGGCGCGGCGGGCGGCGTGGGGCTCACCGCCGTCGAGATCGGCCGCGCCATGGGCGCCACGGTGATCGGCTCCGCCGGCGGGCCGGACAAGGTCAAGGTGGCCATGGAGCACGGCTGCCACCACGGCATCGACTACAAGGCCGAGGACATCCGCGACCGGGTCAAGGCGCTGACCGACGGCAGGGGCGCCGACGTGGTCTACGACCCGGTGGGAGGAGGGGTGTTCGACGCCTCGCTTCGCTCGATCGCCGCCGACGGACGCATCCTGATCATCGGCTTCGCCGGCGGTACGGTGCAGCAGATTCCCGCCAACATCCTGCTGGTCAAGAACGTCACGGTGATCGGCTATTACTGGGGCGCCTACCGCAAGCTCGCCCCCCAGTCGGTGCGCGAGTCCATGCAGGAATGCCTGGACTGGTGGGCGGCGGGGAAACTCTCTCCCCACGTCTCAAAGGTCATGGAGCTCGACCAGGCGGTGGAAGCCATCGGAATGTTGAAGGGCCGCGCCGCCACGGGAAAAATCGTCCTCGTCTGTCGATGAGGGCGAAACAATCTGTTACCTAATCGGTAATTTACGCGTGGGGTTATATTAGCTAGCCTGACTGCAAGTTATCTTCCCCCAAAGCCGTTCGGAGACCTCGCCATGACGTTCAAGCTTCTGATCGCCGCCGCCACCCTCGCCGCCGTCGCCGTCGCCGGCACCGCCAGCGCCCAGATCAAGCCGGAAGACGCCATCAAGTGGCGCCAGTCGGGCTACGCCTTCATGGCCTGGAACATGGCCCGCATCAAGATGAACGTCGAAGGCGCCGCCTATAACAAGGAAGAGGTGATCAAGGCCGCCAACGCCATTCAGGCCATCGCCAATTCCGGCATGGGCGCGCTGTACCTGCCCGGCACCGACACCGGCACCGGCTGGGAGAAGACCCGCGCCAAGCCGGAAATCTGGACCAACAAGGAAACCCTGGGCAAGGTGGCCACCGCCTTCAACAAGGAAGCCAACGAGATGGCCAAGGTGGCCGCCGCCGGCGATGCCGCCGCCGCCAAGGAGCAGTTCGGCAAGCTGGCCGGCACCTGCAAGGGCTGCCACGACGAGTTCAAGATCAAGCAGTAAGCCTGGACATCTCACCACGGCAGGCGCCCCATTTGCGGGCGCCTGTTCCGTTTATGGCCCAAGCGAGGCGTGCCATGAGCCAACCGAAATTCCGCCTGTGGGACCTGCCCACCCGCCTGTTCCACTGGTCGCTGGCGGCGGCCATCGTCGCCGCCTCCCTCAGCGGCCAGCTGGGCGGCGGATTGATGACCTGGCACGGCCGCATCGGCCTGGCGGTGGTGGGATTGCTGGCGTTTCGGCTGGTCTGGGGCGTGGTGGGATCGACCTATGCCCGCTTCGCCCATTTCATCCCGACGCCCGCCAGGATCAGGGCCTATCTCAAGGGCGAATGGCACGGCGAGGGCCATAATCCGCTGGGCGCCCTGTCGGTGTTCGGCCTGCTGGGCCTGCTGACGGTGCAGGTGGCCACCGGCCTGTTTGCCAACGACGACATCGCGTTTACCGGCCCGCTCTACGATCTGGCCGGCAAGGCGCTGTCCAACCGCCTGACCGCCATCCACCACCTGCTGTCCAAGCTGGTCTACCTGCTGGTCGCCCTGCATGTGGGCGCCATCGTCTTCTATGCCCGGATCAAAAAGCAGAACCTCGTCCTGCCCATGCTGACCGGGGTGAAGGAGGGAGCGGGCGAGCCGGCCCGAGGTGGCGGAATCGTCGCCCTGGCCGTGGCCCTGGTCATGGCCGCCGCGATGATCTACGGCGCATCCGGCCGGTGGATGCCGCCGCCTCCCCCGCCGCCGCCCGCCGCCTCGACCCCGGATTTCTAGAGCGCGATCGTTAGATTTCCTGATCACACGGCTGAACAAATCTCGTTTGCGCCGATGGGCCGCCGCACATTAGCATCGTTCTGGTCTTACCATTGGAAGGCTGACCGGATCATGTCCCGTCCCGCATGGCTATCGCCCGCCGTTCTGCTCGTCTTCATCGGCGGGGCGCTGATGATGAGCGTCTCCATGGGATCGCGCCAGGCCCAGGGCCTGCTGATTGGGCCGCTGTCGCTGGACCGCCAGTGGCCGCTGGCCACCTTTTCCCTGGCGGTGGCCATTCACAACCTGATGTGGGGCTTCTTTCAGCCGTTCACCGGCGCCGCCGCCGACCGCTTCGGCGCGGCCAAGGTCGCCGCCCTGGGCGCGCTGACCTTCGGCATCGGCATGATGATGGTGGGAATGGGAGGGGTCTGGTCGACCACCATCGGCCTGGGCGTGGTGTCGGGCTTCGGTCTGGCCGCCACCAGCTTTTCCGTGGTGCTGGGCCCTGTGGGCCGCGCAGTAAAGCCCGAGCACCGCACCTCGGCCATGGGCATGGGCTCGGCCCTGGGGTCGCTGGGCATGATGGCCATGATTCCGCTGGCCCAATGGCTGATCGGCGAGTTCGGCCCCACCCGGGCGGTGTGGATTCTGTCGGCCTTTTCCCTGGCCTCCATTCCGCTGGCCCTGGTGCTGGCCAAGGGCGAGAAGGCGTCCCAGCCCCCGGCCTCCGCCATCGTCCACCAAAGCATCGGCCAGGCGCTGCGCGAGGCCTGGCACCATCCCGGCTATCGCCTGCTGGCCGCCGGGTTCTTCGTCTGCGGCTTCCAGGTTACCTTCATCGGCGTGCATCTGCCCGGCTATCTGGCCCTGTGCGGCATGAGCAAGGGAGCGGGCGCCACCGCCCTGCTGGTCATCGGCGGCTTCAACGTGATCGGCACCTGGATGATGGGCCAGCTGTCCCAGAAGTACCGGCCCAAATACGTGCTGTCGGCCATCTATCTCGGCCGCGCCGTGGTCACCTTCGCCTTCGTCATGGGGCCGAAGAACGAGTGGACCCTGCTGGCCTTCGCCGCCAGCATCGGCCTGTTGTGGCTGTCCACCGTGCCCCCCACCTCGGGCCTGATCGCCGGCGTGTTCGGCCCCAGGTATCTGGGCATGCTGTTCGGCCTGGTGTTCTTCACCCACCAGGTGGGCAGCTTCCTGGGTTCGTGGCTGGGCGGCCTGATCTACGACGCCACCCTGTCCTACGACGTGATGTGGGCCGGAACCGCAATCCTGGGGATTTTCGCCGCCCTGGTGCACCTGCCCATCCGCGACCAGGCCCTGGCGCGGGCGGCGGCTTAAGGCGCGCGGCTACTCCTCGCCCCGCAGGCGGGTGACGAAGTCGGGCAGGCCCACCTGGCGGTCGCGCTTCAGGCGTTCGGCGGCCAGGATGGACTGGACGGCGGCGATGGAGTTCTCCAGCTCGACGTTGACCACGATGTAGTCGTATTCGGGCCAGTGGCTCATCTCGTCGCCGGCCTTGGCCATGCGCTTGGCCACCACCTCGTCGGAATCCTGGGCGCGGCCCCTGAGGCGGCGCTCCAACTCCTCCACCGAGGGCGGCAGGATGAACACCGAGACCAGATCGGCCCGGGCGTTCTGGGCCATCTGCTGGGTGCCCTGCCAGTCGATGTCGAACAGCACGTCGCGGCCCGAGCGCAGGATCTGGTCCACCGGCCCTCTGGGGGTGCCGTAGAAATTGTCGAAGACGCGGGCGTGTTCCAGAAATTCCCGCTTTTCCACCATCTCGTGGAACTTGTCGACGGTGACGAAGTGATAGTCCTTGCCGTCCACCTCGCCGGGGCGGGGCGCCCGCGTGGTGGCCGAGACCGACATGCCGATGGCCGTGTCGCGCTCGAGCAGGGCGCGGGAGATGGTGCTCTTGCCCGCGCCCGAGGGCGACGACAGGACGAGCATGAGGCCGCGGCGGCCGATGGTGGGGAGTGTATCGCTCATCATTCCTACTCGATGTTCTGGACCTGCTCTTTGAACTGGTCGATGACGGCCTTGAGGTCGAGCCCCACCCGGGTCAGCTCCACGTCCGAGGATTTGGAGCACAGCGTATTGGCCTCGCGGTTGAACTCCTGGGCCAGGAAATCCAGCTTGCGCCCCACGGCGCCCCCCTGGGCCAGCAGGTCGCGGGCGGCGGCCACGTGGGCGGCGAGGCGGTCCAGTTCCTCGCGCACATCGGCCTTGACGGCGATCAGCGCCACTTCCTGGGCGATGCGCTCCTCGGGCAGGGTCGGCGCGGCTTCCAGCACCTGGGCCACCTGGGCGCGCAGGCGCTCGCGCACCGCTTCGGGGCGCAGCACGGCGCAATTGCCCGCCCGGGCGGACAGGGTGGCGATCTCGTCCAGCTGGGCGGCAAGGACGGCGGCGATGCGCGCCCCTTCCACCCGGCGCATGGCGGCCAACTGGTCGAGCATGGCTTCCAGCGAGGACTTCATGGCCTCGTCACGGGCGGCGCGCAGCGAATCGGCGTCGCCGGCTTCCGCCGCCTCGGCCACCGGCTCCAGCACGCCCTTGAGGCCCAGCAGCCCGTCCATGCGGGCCGGCTGGATGCCGTGGGTCTTGGCCTGCCACTGCTCGCAGATGGCGATCAGCTGGCCCAGCAGCGCCTCGTTGACCCGGACCTGGGACTGCTCGGTCTCGGCCCGCACGTTGAGGGAAATCTGGACGTTGCCGCGCTTCAGCCGCTTGGCCGCCGCTTCGCGGGCGTGGACCTCCAGCCCGTCGTAACCGGGGGCGGACTTGATCCGGAGCTCGAGGCCGCGGCCGTTGACGCTCTTGCCCTCCCACACCCAGGTCCCCTGGGAATCACGGCCTTCGGCGCGGGCGTAGCCGGTCATGCTGGCGACGGTCAAGGCAAAGCCTCCTCAAGTAAGGTCTGGCAGGGTTTATAGCCTTGCCGGGGCGAGGCAACAACCGTGCTCCTTTCCATGGGACGTCACGCGGACTATCCTTTGGTCATGAAGGAACGCCGACGGCCGGAACGCGGCCGCCCCAACGTCATCGAGATCGTGGTGCGCGTGCCCGCCGACAAGGCCGACGCGGTCAAGGCCTATGCCGGGCGCATCTCGCGCCGCCGCACGCCCGCCGCCCGCGACGAGGTGATCGGCCGCCTGCAGTCGCGCCCCGACATCATGCAGCGCTTCGGCGTCAAGGCGCTGTACCTGTTCGGCTCGGTGGTCAGGGACGAGGCGCGCCCCACCTCCGACATCGACCTGATGGTGGACTTCCACCCCGGCAAGCCCGGCGGCCTGTTCGCCTATGTGGAGATGAAGCACGCCCTGGAGGGGCTGCTGGGCCGCCCGGTGGACCTGATCACCTCGGGCAACATCAAGCCGCGCCTGAAACGGCGCATTTTGGACGAATGCCTGCCGGTCTACGGCGAGGGAGTGGAACAGACGTGACCTTCAAGGATTGGCGGGTCCGCATCGAGGACATGATCGAGGCCATCGAGCGCATCCGGCGCTATACCGACGGCATGGACGAGCGCCGCTTCGTCGCCGACGACCGCACGGTGGACGCCGTCATCCGCAACCTGGAGATCGTCGGCGAGGCGGCCAAGCGCGTCCCCTCCCAGGTGGCCGAGCGCCACCCCGACATCCCGTGGAGCAGGATGACCGAGATGCGCAACATCCTGGTGCACGAATACCATTCGGTGGACCCCTCCATCGTCTTCGATACGGCCCGCCGCGATCTGCCCCCGCTCTTGGGGCCGCTCAAATCCCTGCTGGCCGAGAAGAACGGCAACGGGAACGGCGGATGACCGTGGGAATTGTCATTCCGACGACCACCGGGAGGAGGAATCCCCGCCTGGCACGGCTTTACCGACGCGGCCCCCCCCTGCCAAACGGAGATCCCTCGCCGTGCTCGGGATGACACGATTCAAATCCGTCCTGATCACCGGCGCGTCGTCGGGCCTGGGGGCGGGGCTGGCGCGGGCCTTCGCCGCCTCTGGGACCATTCTGCACCTGTCGGGACGCCATGGGGGGCGCCTGGACGAGGTCGCCGGGCAATGCCGGGCCAGGGGCGCCGAGGTTCACCTCCGTCAGGTGGACGTCACCGATTCCGCCGCCTGCGCCGCCTGGGTCCAGGCGGCGGATTCCGTCTCTCCCCTGGATCTGGTCATCGCCAATGCCGGCATCTCGGCGGGAACCGGCGGTGGCGGAGAAACGGCGGCGCAGACGAAGGCCATCTTCGCCGTCAACGTGGACGGCGTGTTCAACACCGTGATGCCCGCCCTGCCCCTGATGCGGGCACGGGGCACAGGGCAGATCGGCATCATGAGCTCGCTGGCAAGCTTCCGCGGATTTCCCGGCGCCCCGGCCTATTGCGCCTCCAAGGCCGCCGTGCGGGTGTGGGGCGAGGGATTGCGGGGCGAGATGGCGCCGTTCGGCGTCGGAATCTCGGTGATCTGCCCCGGCTTCGTCGAAACGCCCATGACGGCGGTAAACCGCTTTTCCATGCCCTTCCTGATGGACGTGGAGCGGGCCAGCCGCATCATGGCCGACGGATTGCGGGCCAATCGCGGACGTATCGCCTTTCCCTGGCCCATGCACCTCATGGCGCGTATGGCCGGCTGCCTGCCGAGCGCGCTCATGGACCGCATCGCGGCCAGAATGCCGAAGAAGTAAATCGCCGGGGCTTGCCCCGACTCCGTTGAAAGGCCATAAGGGAAGGCATGGATAGCTTCGTCGTCACCGTCTTCTTCCTCACCTATCTCGGCATGGCCATCGGCTCGGTGCCGGGGCTGAAGCTCGACCGCACCGGCATCGCCCTCTTGGCGGTGGTGGTGCTGTTGGTGTCGGGCAAGGTCGGCGTCAAGGCCATGGGCACCTCCATCGACGTGCCGACCCTTTTGCTGCTGTTCGCCCTGATGATCATCTCGGCCCAGTTCCAGCTGGCCGGGGTTTATGGCGCGGTGGCGGAAAAGGTGGCGGAATCACCCGGCTCGGCCCGGCGGCTCCTCGCCCTGGTCATCGCCGTTTCGGGGGGAATGTCGGCGGTGCTGGCCAACGACGTGGTGTGCTTCGCCATGACCCCGATCATCGCCGAGGGCATCAGGCGGCGCGGCCTCGATCCCCGCCCCTATCTGCTGGGCCTGGTGGGCGCCGCCAATGCCGGCAGCGCCGCCACCCTGATCGGCAATCCCCAGAACATCCTGATCGGCCAGGTGGGCGGGCTGGATTTCTGGAACTTCCTGGCGGCCTGCGCCGCGCCGTCCGCCCTGTCGCTGGTGGCGGTGTATTACTGCATCACCTGGATCTGGCAGCGCGAGCTGGACGCCGTCCCGGAGCCGGTCGCCTCCCATCCGCCGGCCCAGGGCAACCGCTGGCAAGCGGTCAAGGGCGGCATCGCGCTGGCCATCCTGGCCTTGCTGTTCGCCGCGCCGCTGCCGCGCGAGGTGGGCGCCATGGTCATCGCCGCCCTGCTGCTCGCCAGCCGCCGCATGAGCTCGCGCGAGATGATCGGGCTGGTGGACTGGCACCTGCTTTTGCTGTTCGCCTGCCTGTTCGTGGTCACCGGCGCCTTCGCCGACACCGACATGGCGCGGCACTGGGTCAACTGGCTGGCCGAGCACGGCTGGTTCCCCGACAATCTCAAGTCCATGCTGCCGGTGGCGCTGGTCGCGTCCAACTCCATCGGCAACGTGCCCGCCGTGATGCTGATCCTGGCGGTGTGGCCCACCCCCGACCCCGGCGCGCTCACCGGCCTCGCCCTTTTGTCCACCCTGGCCGGCAACTTCCTGCTGGTGGGCAGCATGGCCAACATCATCGTGGCCGAGCGCGCCCAGGCCGCCGGCTGCCGCCTGTCGTTCGGCGATTTCGCCCGGGCCGGCATTCCCATGACCCTGCTGACCATGGGGCTGGCCGTCATCTGGCTGCGCCTGGGCGGCTGGATGACCTGGTAGGACGAACATGACCGCAGCGACCACCCTGCCCCATGTCACCGCTTTGCTCAACGCGGTGTCGCTGGCCTTCCTGGTCATGGGCTTCGTCCATATCCGAAAGGGCAACAAGGACAGCCACCGCAAGGCCATGCTGGGCGCGGTGGGGGCATCGGCGCTGTTCCTGGCCTTCTACGTGGTCTATCACTTCGCCGCCCCCATCTTCGTATTCCGGGGGACCGGCATGGTGCGGCCGGTCTATTACGCACTGCTGATCAGCCATGTGGTGCTGGCGGCTGTGGCCCTGCCCCTGGTGGCGGTGACCCTGCTGCGCGCGCTGAAGGACCGCTTCGACCTGCATCCGAAAATCGCCCGCTGGACGCTGCCGCTGTGGCTTTACGTTTCTATCACCGGCATCGTTGTGTATCTTATGCTGTATCATCTATACACCTGACCCGCGGAATAACCGCGGGCGCGGAGGCGGGTTTGACGTTCAGGCAATTCATCGAGCTATTGAAGCCGCGCATCGCGTTGATGATCGCGCTGACCGCGATCACCGGCTATGGCGCCGTGGCGACCAAGGTCGACCCGGTGGCGTTGCTGCTGCTGACGCTCGCCATGATCCTCGGCTCGGCGGCGTCGGCGGTGTTCAATCATGTCTGGGACCGCGACATCGACCGGCTGATGCGCCGTACCTCGCGCCGGCCCATGGCCACCGGGGCGGGCACGCCGGCCGTGGGCTTCACCCTGGCCGTCGTGCTGATGGCGGCCGGCATGGCGCTGGCCAGCACGGTGTTCAACTGGGTGGTGGCTCTGCACCTGTTCCTGGGCGGCTTCGTCTACGTGGCCATCTACACCGTCTGGCTGAAGCGCCGCCACTGGACCAACATCATCATCGGCGGCGCGGCCGGCAGCTTCGCCGTCCTGGCCGGGGCGGCCGCCGTGGACCAGACCCAGTGGATGCTGCCCATGGTGCTGGCCCTGGTGCTGTTCCTGTGGACGCCCAGCCATTTCTGGGCCCTGGCCATCCTGCTGGCCGACGACTACCGCCAGGCCGGCGTTCCCATGCTGCCGGTGGTGGTGGGCAACCAGCGCACCGCCTGGTGGATTCTGGGCAACAGCATCGCCCTGGTGGCGTCGTCGCTGCTGCCCTGGTGGCTGGGGCTGCTGGGCAGCGCATACGGCATCATCGCCGCGCTGGCGGGCGCCGTGCTGCTGGGCTTCAACGTGGTGCTGGTCAAGGACCCGTCGCGCAAATGGGCGGGATGGAACTTCGCCGCCTCCATGCCCTATCTGCTGCTGCTGTTCATCGCGGTGTTCGTGGACAAGCACTGGTAAAGGAAATGGTCGCTACTGCGCCAGTTCCGCCAGGTTGACGAACAGCGGGCCGAAGACCTTTTCCGGCTCGCTGCCCCACTTCTCCATGAAGGCGGCCTTGCGCTCGGCCGAGAAGGTGTCGGGCCGGCAGCTGGCGAACAGGGCCTGGAACAGCCGCACCATGTGGGCCTCGCTGAATTCGCGCATGACCTTGTCCTCGGGGCGCTTCGGGATAAAGGCGTTGGACGCGGTGGAGACCGAGGACGGGCTGGAATTCATGATGATCAGGAACCAGTCCTTGCGCGGCTCGAAGCGGCGGAAACTCCGCGCCATGGTGACCAGCACCTCCTCGAACACGGCGCGCACGTCGTCTTCGGCATAGAAATCCGGCCAGGATACCAGCCCGTCCTCGGTACGGTGACGCTCGGCCGCCTTGTTGGCCCGGTTGCGCAACAGGTCGAACGGCTCCTCGCCGATGATCATGCGCACCGCCGCGAAGAATTGCGGCAGGTGCTTGCGCTCGATGCCGCTGTTCTTGTCGTCGAAGCAATCCGAGAACGGCCGGGTGATGATGCGGCCCAGGAAGTCGGTGCGCTGCTGCTCGATGCGGCGCAGTGAAAAGGCCGAGTCGCAGCCGTCTTCCCACAGGGCGTAATGCTCGCCCAGCGGACCGCGGGCCGCCAGCACCGCCTTGGCGACACGGCGGACGTCGTCCATGGTGACCGTGCCGTCGACGGCGGATTCCTCCAGGATATCCGTCAACGCCAGAATGGCGACGGCCGCCACGCTGCGGCATCGCTTGCCCCCCGGCTCCCTTGCGGTTATGGCACCGCCCGGTTCAATGGCCGGCACCGCCTCCTGCGCTCCCATGTCGTCTCACCCGGAGAGCTTGAACACAACAGATGTCCATCCAAAATTACTATACATGGTACATATTTTTCCATGGCCGATAAAGGTCTTACTTAGGCAACCCTCCTTACGTCTAGGGTATTCACCGTATGCAATACTTATGTTGCATCGCAGTAAACATGGACTTTGCATATTCCGTATTTTTCAGACCCTAGCTGTTCCAATTTCCCCCCTCCCTGACTTCCGCCTTATGAGCTAAGTTTCCGTCATGACCCGCCAGCCCTCCCCGGCCTCGTCCGCCGACCGCCTCGCCCTGTTGCGACAGGAACTGCAACGCCGCAACCTGAACGGATTCGTGATTCCGCGCGCCGATCAGCACCAGGGAGAGTACGTGCCCCCCTCGGCTCAGCGCCTGGGCTGGCTGACCGGCTTCACCGGCTCGGCGGGGGCGGCCGTCGTGCTGGAGAAACAGGCGGCGGTGTTCGTGGACGGCCGCTATACCCTGCAGGTCAGGAACGAGGTCGACACCACCCTGTTCACCCCCCAGCACCTGATCGATCACCCGCCCCAGCGCTGGCTGGGCGAGGTGCTGGGCAAGGGCGACCGCCTGGGCTTCGACCCCTGGCTGCACACCTGGGATCAGGTCCAGATCCTGACCGGCGCCTGCGAACGGGTGGGGGCTTCGCTGGTTCCCTGTGCCGACAATCCCCTCGATTGCGTCTGGACCGACCGGCCGGAGCCGCCCGCCAGTCCGCTAACCGCCCATTCCGAGGATTTCGCCGGCCGCTCCGTCGCCGACAAGCGCCAGGACATCGCCGCCCAGTTGAAGGCGGACCGGCTGGACGCCGCCATCCTCAGCGCGCCGGAATCCGTGGCCTGGCTGCTGAACATCCGGGCCGGCGACGTGGCCTTCACGCCGCTGCCGCTGTGCTTCGCCATCCTGCACGCCGATTCCTCGGTGGACCTGTTCATGGCGGAGCACCGCATCGCCGGAGCCATTCGCGCCGCCTGGGGCGAGTCCGTCAGGGTCGAGGATCCGGACCGGTTCGAAGCGGCGCTCCGCCATCTGGGACGCGGGGCCAGGCGGGTCCGCCTGGATTCGGCCTCGGCCCCCTTCCAGGTCTGGGAGACCCTGCGGGCGGCGGGCGCCCAGGTGGAGGCGGGGGCCGACCCTTGCGCCCTGCCGCGCGCCTGCAAGAACAGTGTCGAGATGGCCGGAACCCGGGCCGCCCACCATCGCGACGGCGTCGCCATGGCGCGCTTCCTGGCCTGGCTGGAAGAGGCGACGCGCGGCGGCACGGTGGACGAGATGGCCGCCGCCCATGCGCTCGAAGCGTTTCGCAGCCGGGGCCTGCACTTCCGGGGCCTGTCCTTCCCCACCATCTCCGGCGCGGGCGCCAACGGCGCCATCGTCCATTATCATTCGACGCCCAAGACCAACCGGCCGCTGCGACCGGGGGAACTGTACCTGGTGGATTCCGGCGCCCAGTACCTGGACGGCACCACCGACATCACCCGCACGGTGCTGATCGGCGAGCAGCCGCCCGCCGAAGCGCGCCGCCACTTCACCCTGGTGCTGAAGGGCCACATCGCCCTGGCGCGGGCGGTCTTTCCGTCGGGAACCACGGGCAGCCAGTTGGATGTCCTGGCCCGCCAGCCGCTGTGGTCGGCCGGGCTCGACTACGACCACGGCACCGGCCACGGCGTGGGCAGTTTCCTGTCGGTGCATGAAGGCCCCCAGCGCATTTCCAAGGTGGGCAATACCGTGGCGCTGAAGCCGGGCATGATCCTGTCCGTCGAGCCGGGCTATTACAAGACCGGCGCCTACGGCATCCGCATCGAGAATCTGGTTCTGGTGAGGCCGCTCACGCCACCGGAAGGCGCCGAGCGCGAGTTGCTGGGCTTCGAGACCCTGACGCTGGCGCCCATCGACCGCGCCCTGGTGGCCCCGCAGATGCTGGATGCGGCGGAGCGCGACTGGCTGAACGCCTATCACGCCCGGGTCAGGGGCGAGATCATGCCGCTGCTGACTGAGCCGGCGGAGCGCGACTGGCTGGAACGGGCGACGGCGCCGCTTTAGCTAATCCGTCCAGCCGTGGTCGAGGGCATAGCCCGAGGTGACGTAATCCATGGTCGCCCGGTGCTCCAGGAACCATTGCGGCAGATCCACCGTGAAATATTCGTCGCAGGCCTCGCCGCCTTCCAGCGCCCGGATCACCTCGTCCAGTTCGGCGATCACCCGCTGGTGCTCGTCGCGGTGGGGATCGAGGGCGAAGAACCCCGTCTTCACCATCATCGCCTCCTCGCGGGCGAAATGCTCGACGCAGTGCCGGGCGAATATCCGCGCGAGGTCCAGCCGTTCGGCCGGTACCGCCGCCGCCAGCCGGTTGATCATCTCAACCGCCTCGCAATGATCGTGATCCACGAAGCCAACCCCAAGCAGCAGGGGCTCGCCCCACCGGATGACCGCATGCCGAGGTATCATCGCCACGTCTTCCCAAGTCTGACGAAACGGCCGCAATGTACGCCTCTGGCTTCCAGACGCAAGCCAAAGCCACACACGCTTTGTGGATATGAGGACTGCCCGCAGGGAATGGGCACTCAACCGGCCAGCAACTGCGCCCGGTTGCGAAAGAACGAGCAGGCCAGGCAGGGATCGTCGCTGCGCAGCTTTTCGGCATGGCCGATCCGCACCACCCAGCAATTGTCATGGTCGGAACGGCTGAGATCGTTGCCATGGGCGCCGCGGCTCACCGAAGCGACCGCCTCGGGACAGCCGGCGCAGGGCAGGCCGCACCCGGTGGAGCAGTGTTCAGCCTGAATATTCAGAACGGCCGCATCCTCTCGCCGCATGTCCACCTCCATGCATGCCGCTGGACCTTGACGATCCCGGAGAAACTAACGAAAGGCCGTTACCGGCGAAATCAGATGCCGCAGCCGGTCCACCAGACGGGAACGAACCGGAGCCCCCTGGTGCAGATCGCCGGCGCAACGGGCGATTTCGCGGGCGCAGGCGTCATGGTGGGAGCAGGTGGAATCCTCGGGGCAATGGGCGATATCGCCGAGGATGACCAGTGCATCCACCCAAACCCCGCACGCGATGCAATTGGAGGTTGCCGCGAACTTGCGTTGACAGGCGGTTGGAAGGTCACAATTCGTCATGCGGCGATGATAGGGACGGCGAGGGTGATTCTCAACCACATCTTCCATGCGGGAATCACGGGGCGATCATGCGCCCCGACCGGACGGACTATGCCGACAGAGCCAGCACCCGGTCATGTTCCGCCGCCGCGATGGCGCTTTCCGACAGCCGCGTCGCCACGATCATGGCCATCCACGAGCAGCCCAGCCGGCGCGGGCAGGACAGCAGCGAACTGCACGAACCGGCATTGCGCAGCACCGACAGGGCATGCTCGGCCGGGTCGGCTTCACCGGCCAGACTCATCAGCCCATCGAATGCGCAACGCCTGTTGTCCTGCTGACCCATCGTCGGAATCCCTGGTGGAAACCATAAGTGATTTTACCTGGAATAAAGCTAGGGACAATCGGGTGGAGCCCCCATTCATCAAACGATAATATTGACGAAAGTTGATGAAGGAATACGCGCCCTCACCGTCCCCGTCCATGGCCGGCCCGCAAGTTTAACCGAGCTGTCACTTGAGCCGGGCGGCAGCGCGGCCTAGGCCTTCTCCCCAAACATCGGGAGAACATCATGCGCATTGCCCTGGTCACCGACGCCTGGACACCCCAGCGCAACGGCGTGGTGCGGGTGCTGACCACCCTGACCGCCATGCTGGGTGATCTCGGCCATCTGGTGCGGGTGATCGAGCCTTCGGCCTTTGCCACCATGGCCTGCCCGTCCTATCCTGAAATCCCCCTGGCCCTGCTGCCGGGCCGCAAGGTGGCCCGCCAGCTGGACGAATTCGCCCCCGACGCCGTCCACATCGCCACCGAGGGGCCGCTGGGATGGGCGGCGCGGGCCTGGTGCCTGCGCCACCACTTGCCCTTCACCACCGCCTACCACACCAAGTTCCCGGAATACATCCACGCCCGCACCGGTGTGCCGCTGGCCTGGCCCTACGCCCTGATGCGGCGGTTTCACAATCCGGCGGCGGCGGTGCTGTGCCCGTCGCCCTCGGTCCACCGGGAACTGCGCGCCCAAGGCTTCGCCGGGGCGGTTCCCTGGTCGCACGGAGTCGATACGGGGGTGTTCCGGCCCGGCCCCAAGGATTTCCTCGATCTGCCGCGCCCCATCTTCATGTATGTGGGGCGGGTGGCGGTGGAGAAAAACCTGCCCGATTTCCTGGGCCTCGACCTGCCGGGCTCCAAGGTGGTGGTGGGCGACGGCCCCGCCCGAGCCCAACTGATGGAGCGCCACACCCAGGCCCACTTCCGCATCGTCGACGGCGACGAGGAATTGGCCCGCGCCTATCGCGCCGCCGACGTCTTCGTCTTCCCGTCGCGCACCGACACCTTCGGCCTGGTGATGCTCGAAGCCCTGGCCTCGGGGGTGCCGGTGGCCGCCTACCCGGTGACCGGTCCCCTCGACGTGGTGGGCGGCGCGCCGGTGGGCGTGCTGGACGAGGATCTGCGGGCGGCGGCGCTGCGCGCGCTGGCCATCCCGTCCGAGGATTGCCGCCGCCATGCCGGCCGCTTTTCCTGGACGCGGGTGACGGCGGAATTCCTCAGTCATCTGCGGCCGTTTCATCGGCGCGCACAGGCCGGTTGATCTTTGCATGGCCAGGAGGGCACACTGCGCCCCTCCTTTCCTGACGTGGATGGCCGCCTTGTCCTATCGCTCCGCCGCCCTTGCCCTCGCCCTCAGCCTCGCCGCCCTGCCCGCCCTGGGAGGCACCTGCGGCACCCCCGAGGAGGTCAAGGCGGCGCAGCTGCGCCAGTTCCACTACCAGCTTCAGGTCGCCGCCCTCAATTGCCGCGGCGACGATCCCTCGCTTCCGGCCAAGTGGAGCAGCTACGTCCATCGCCATGGCGGCACCATGAGCGTCAACGCCAACGTCATGCGCGGCTACTTCACCCGCACCGGCAAGGGCGTCGCCGGCTTCGACCGCTACAACACGGTGCTGACCAACCGGGAATCGGTCCGGGTGCACGAGACCGAGGGCTATTGCGAGATCAACCAGCCGCTGTTCGAGAAGGCCATCGCCGCCAACGGCCAGCAACTGGCCACCCTGGCCAGCGAAACCATCGGCAAGCCGATGGACATCGCCGCCTGCGCCGAGCCGAAGAAGGCCGAGGCGGCGAGCGAGAAAAAGTCCAAGAAAGTCGCCACCCGGGCCGAGTAGCCGACTTAATCCTCGTCCTCGGCCTTGCGCCGGGCGGTTTCCCAGTCCCGCGGCAGCACCATGTCGGCGGCCCACAACCCGCGCCGGGCGGCGATGGCCTGTTTCTGCGCCTCGGCATAGGGACCGTCCTTGGCGGCGCGGGCCAGACCGCCCGCCACCAGCAGGCGGCCGAGATCCCCATCCGCCACCTTGCAGCGGCCCCATAGCTGGCCCGAGGCCACGTCGACGATCTCGCAGGCCACGCCCTTGGACAGCAATTCGCCCATGCGCTTCCTGGCCGGGCGGGCGCAGTCGAATTCATCCCGGGCGGATTTGGAGCCGCACAGGTCCTTGCGCCCCGGGGCGGTGATGCCGGCCAGCGCGATATGCAGGCCGCGCACCTGAAGGGCGCCGGCGTCGAAGCCCTCGGCCCTGCCCCACACGCAGGCGCCGCCCTCCCCGTCCTCGGCGCAGCGAAGCGGCGGGGGAGCGGCCGGCGTGGCGGCGGGGGGCGGCCCGGCGGCCAAGGCCGGAGCCGACAGAAGCAGCAGGGTCAGGGCGAACGCGATTGCATGCATTCGCCCAATCTACGGCACTTATTGCGCGACGTCGATGCGGAACCCGGCATGGCAGGTGGTGCAGCGGTCCAGCTGCTCGATCAGACGGCGGTTCAGTTGGGAGAGGCTTTCGCCCTTGGCTGCCGCGTCGGCCATCTCGTCGAAGCCGCCGTGCAGGCCCATGGCCAGACGCTTGAAGTCCAGCGGCAGCTTCAGCAGCAGGTCGGGGGCCTTGTCGTGGGCCTCGCCCATGCCCATGGACCGGGCGATCCTGCCCACCTTGGCGGTATCGCCCTCGGCCAGGGCGGCGGTGATGTCGCGGACCGCCACCAGCAGGCCGCGCATCTCGGAGAACACCATCTCGCGCTCGGGCCCGCTCATCAGCACGGCGGTGCGACCGTCCGGGGCCTTCTCCGTCCGTCCATGGACGAACAGCACGCCCAGGCCGACGGCCGAAACCAGCCACAGCACCAGGGCGACCAGCCCCAAACGGTTCATCATGTGGATACTCCCCTAATATGTCATCCCGAGCACAGGCGAGGGATCTCATTCTGGAACGATATTTCCGAGACGGCACCGATGCTCCAGACGGAGATCCCTCCTCCCGATGGTCGTCGGGATGACGGAAACAGCGAAGGACTCAAACAGTGCGCGAGATGCGCACCCGCCAGACCTCGGGGCCTTCCTCCAGGTATTCCCAGCCGAAGGTGCCGGCCCGCTCGGCGTTGAAGTGATAATAGAGCGGCTTGGGGTCATGGTCATTGACCAGAATGAAGGCGCCGCCCACGGCCAGGGATTCGAAGGTGCCGAAGATCTGCGGATGGCGGTCGCGGGGCTGGATGGCGCGAACGTCGAGCTGGGGGTCGGACATGGAAGTCGTTGCTCCTGGGGAATGGGGAGGCCCCGACACGGCGGGAGGGGGATGGGGAGGGGAGGGCCTGCCGCACCGGGGCACGGACAAATACATAAGCGCCACGCTGCGTCTTTACCTTGAGCCTGGTCAAGCGATCCCATCCACGGTGCTTTACAAAACCACAATCCCATATGAGGTATTGATCCAGCCTCCCTTCCCCGGCATCGGGCCACCCCTGGACAGCCCGTCCCCCCACGGGTTAAAACCGCCCGTTACGCCGCCCCCCTAGCCCACGATGGATGCCATGCAGACCGCCAACGAGATTCGCCGCACATTCCTCGACTTCTTCGAGAAGAACGGCCACACCGTCGTGAATTCCAGCCCGCTGGTGCCGCGCAACGATCCCACGCTGATGTTCACCAATGCCGGCATGGTGCAGTTCAAGAACGTCTTCACCGGCGTCGAGAAGCGCGATTACGTCCGCGCCGCAACCGCCCAGAAGTGCGTGCGCGCCGGCGGCAAGCACAACGATCTCGACAACGTGGGCTATACCGCGCGCCACCACACCTTCTTCGAGATGCTGGGCAACTTCTCGTTCGGCGACTATTTCAAGGACCTGGCCATCGAGCATGCCTGGACCCTGATCACCAAGGATTTCGGCATCGACAAGAACCGCCTGCTGGTCACCGTCTATCACGACGACGACCAGGCGGCCGACGCCTGGAAGAAGATCGCCGGCCTGCCGGAGTCCCGCATCATCCGCATCCCCACCTCGGACAATTTCTGGGCCATGGGCGATACGGGTCCGTGCGGTCCGTGCTCGGAAATCTTCTACGACCACGGCGACCATATCCCCGGCGGCCCGCCCGGCAGCCCCGACCAGGACGGCGACCGCTTCATCGAGATCTGGAACCTGGTGTTCATGCAGTTCGAGCAGGTGGACAAGGAGACGCGGATTCCGCTGCCCAAGCCCTCCATCGACACCGGCATGGGCCTGGAGCGTCTGGCCGCCCTGCTGCAGGGCAAGCACGACAATTACGACGTGGACCTGCTGCGCGCCCTGATCGAGGCCTCGGCGGACGCCTCCAACACCGATGCCGACGGCCCGCACAAGGTCAGCCACCGCGTGGTGGCCGACCACCTGCGCTCCTCGTCCTTCCTGATCGCCGACGGCGTGCTGCCGTCCAACGAGGGGCGCGGCTACGTTCTGCGCCGCATCATGCGCCGCGCCATGCGCCACGCCCACCTGATGGGCTGCGCCGAGCCGCTGCTGCACAAGCTGGTCCCGGCGCTCACCAAGCAGATGGGCGAGGCGTACCCCGAGCTGGTGCGCGCCAACGCCCTGATCACCGAGACCCTGAAGCTCGAGGAAACCCGCTTCAAGGCCACGCTGGACAAGGGCCTGAAGCTGCTGGACGAGGAAGTGGGCAAGATGGGCGCCGGGGCCAAGCTGGCCGGCGAGGTGGCCTTCAAGCTCTACGACACCTACGGCTTCCCGCTGGACCTCACCCAGGACGCGCTGAAGGCCAAGGGCCTGGGCGTCGATACCGATGGCTTCGCGCTTGCCATGGAGCGCCAGCGCGCCGAGGCACGCAAGGCGTGGTCCGGCTCGGGCGAGGCCGCCACCGAGACCCTGTGGTTCGAACTGCGCGAGAAGCTGGGGGCAAGCGAGTTCCTGGGCTACGACGCCGAGCAGGCCGAGGGCAAGATCATCGCCCTGGTGGAGAACGGCAAGGCGGTCGAGGCCGTCCATCCCGGCCATCAGGTGGCGATCATCGCCAACCAGACGCCGTTCTACGGCGAGTCGGGCGGCCAGATGGGCGACACCGGCATCATCACCATCGGCTCGCCGGGCTCCTCGGCCAAGGCCATCATCACCGTCACCGACACCCAGAAGAAGCTGGGCGACCTGATCGTCCATTTCGGCACCGTCGAGGGCGGGCCGGTGGCGGTGGGCGAGGACGCCCATTTCGCCGTGGATTCCATCCGCCGCGACGCCACCAGGGGCCACCACTCGGCCACCCACCTGCTGCACGCCGCGCTCAGGGACATCCTGGGCGACCACGTGACGCAGAAGGGCAGTCAGGTCGGGCCCGAGCGCCTGCGCTTCGACTTCGCCCACACCAAGGCCCTGTCGGCCGAGGAGGCCCGCGCCGTCGAGGCCGAGGTCAACCGCCGCATCCGCGCCAACGCCGAAGTGGCCACCAAGGTCATGACCCCCGACGACGCCATCAAGGCAGGCGCCATGGCCCTGTTCGGCGAGAAGTACGGCGAGGAAGTGCGCGTGGTCTCCATGGGCGATCTGTCCACCGAGCTGTGCGGCGGCACCCACGCCAACCGCACCGGCGACATCGGCGGCTTCAAGATCGTGGCGGAAAGCGCCGTGGCGTCGGGCGTGCGCCGCATCGAGGCGGTGACCGGCCCGGCCTTCCTGGCCTGGGCTCAAGGACAGGAAGACCTGCTGTCCAAGGCCGCCGACACGCTGAAAGCCGCCCCCGCCGACCTTCCCGCCCGTATCGCCGGCCTGATGGACGACCGCCGCAAGCTGGAACGCGAACTGGCCGAGGTCAGGAAGCAGCTGGCCACCGGCGGCGGCCAGGGTGCCGCCACCAAGACCGTCAACGGCATCACCTATGCCGGCAAGGTGCTGGCGGGCGTGCCGGCCAAGGACCTGAAGGGCATGGCCGACGAGATCAAGAAGCAGATCGGTTCGGGCATCATCGCCCTGGTGTCGGACGCCGACGGCAAGGCCTCCATCGTGGTCTGCGTCACCGAGGACCTGACGGGCAAGCACTCGGCCGTCGATCTGGTCCGCATCGGCTCGGAGGCGCTGGGCGGCAAGGGCGGCGGCGGCCGCCCCGACATGGCCCAGGCAGGCGGCCCCGACGCCAGCGCCGCCCAGACGGCCATCGACAAGATCGAGCAGGCGTTGGCGGGGTAAGAGAGTACCGGGGCTGCCGCCCCGTACCCCGCCTGGGGGCGCAGCCTCCAGACCGCCGGTGTTTTTCACAAAATCCCCTCGGCCCGGCTGGGCGGGGGGATTTTTCATTTCCCTCCGCCCGCCCACAGGAGGGGCGGAGTGAGGGCCGGCGCAGCCCCCTTCCCGTCATCCCGAGCGTATGCGAGGGATCTCAGGCCGGTTTGCTTTTCCTCTGTGCCTTCTCTGTGTCTCTGTGCCTCTGTGGTTTATCCCCCACCCCACCTTGCCCAAAAGCCGGCCTGTGGCATCACGGCTCAGTTCCAGTGGCTGCCGATGAAGGTTTCCACTTCGGGGCGCAGGTGGCGGAGTTCCAGTTGGGCGCCCGCCATGCTGGCGTGCAGCCGCAGCAGGCCGAGCAGCGCCACCAGTGACGCGCTGAGGCTTTGCAGTTCGGCGAAGTCGAAGATCACGACCGCATCCGGCCTTTCGATGATGGTCTCGAACTGGATTTCGATCTGGTCGAAATCCAGGTCATCCAGCGGACCGACCAGACGGAAGACCGCCTTGGCGTCTTCCTGCACGACAATGCAACCCATGGCGCAATACCCCCCCTGCCCATCTCCCAGCCCGGCCCCTTGACCACGGCGCCCCGATGAGATGGGCCATGCTTAGGTTGTAATGCCAAAATATAGATTGCATATACTTTGGTTTTAATCGGGGTGTGACATTCTTGTGTCCGGATTATGAATGCGCGCTTTGGCTGCGCCGAAACGGCCGGCGGTTGCCGCCCTTGCGGGGCCATGCCCGCCCCTCGCCCAACGGCGCCATCATCGCCGTGATCGGGTGTGCCCCTCCCTTTTCCCAAAGGAAGGAGAGGGGTGCCCCGAGTCGTCGTGCTACGCCTTGGCCGGCGCGGCGCCGCCCTGGGGCTCGTTGCGCTTGAGCACGCCGGCTTCCACCAGCTTGGTGACCAGATCGCCCATGGTGTTGAGCGAGTGCAGGAAGCCGTCCACCGGCATGGCGATACGCTGGCGGACCTCCATCTTGCCCTGGCCGGATTCGGTGGGTTCCAGCGACACCAGTTCGATGCGGACCACACCACTGACGAAATCGACCCGGCCGACGCCATCGGCGAAAATCTCGGAAACCATGGGCAACGCCCCTCCCGTTGTTGAACAGCCGGGATGGTGGGCCATGCCCGGCCCGAGGTCAATCGGTCAAAGGCCGGATGAAGGGCTGGACGATATCTTGGGAATGGCCGCCAGGAAGGTACTGCCCTCGCCCAGTTCGGATTCGACCCAGATGCGGCCGCCATGGCGTTCGACGATCTTGCGGCACACCGCCAGGCCGATGCCGGTGCCTTCGTACTGCTCGCGGGCGACCAGGCGCTGGAAGATGCCGAACACCCGCTTCAGGTCGTCGGGGGGAATGCCGATGCCGTTGTCCTTGACGCCCAGCACCCATTCGCCGCCGCCATCGCGGCACAGCACCTCGATACGCGGCGCGCGGCCGGCGGGCATGTACTTGATGGCGTTGCCGATCAGGTTCTGGAACAGACGGATCAGTTCGTTGGCATCGCCCGAGATCGCCGGCAGGATTTCCGGCACGGTGATCTCGGCCCCGGATTCGGCCGCCGCCACCTCCAGATGGCGGATGGCGTCGGCCACCACCCCCGCAAGCTCCACAGGCGCCATGGGCGCGCCGATGCGGCCGATGCGCGAGTATTCCAAGAGGTCGACGATCATACGGTCCAGGCGCTTGGCCCCGTCCAGGGCGAAACCGAAGAAGTCGCGGGAATCCTGGTCGAAGTTGGCGCCCAGCTTCTTTTCCAGCAGCCCCAGATAGGCGGTGATCATGCGCAGCGGCTGGCGCAGATCGTGGGAGGCCACATAGGCGAACTGCTCCAGTTCCTCGTTGGAGCGGCGCAGTTCCTCCACCAGTTCCGCCAGTTTGGCGTCGGCATGCTTCTGTTCGGTGATGTCGGCCTTGACCGCCAGGTAATTGGTGATCTCGCCTTCGATGTTCTGGATGGGCTGGATCGTCGCCAGTTCCCAGTAAAGATCGCCGTTCTTGCGCCGGTTGACCAGTTCGCCTTCCCACTTCTCGCCCATGGACAGTGCCGCCCACATGGCGTGATAGGTCTCGGGCGGGGTCATTTCGGATCGCAGGATGCGGGGATTGCGGCCGATCACCTCGTCCATGGAATAGCCGGTGACCTTGAGGAAGGCTCCGTTGACGTACTGGATGTCGGCCTTCAGGTCGGTGATGACGATGGACACCGGGCTCTGCTCCACCGCGCGGTTGAGCATATGCATGCGATGGGCGTTCTCCACCGCCGCCGTGATGTCGGTGCCGGTGCCGCGATAGCCGATGAAGGCGCCGTCGTCGTCGAAACGGGGCAGTCCGTTGACCTTGATCCAGCGGGCACGGCCGCCGCGGTCCTCCAGCCAGTACTTGAAGTCGCGGAATGGGCGTTGGGCGCTCAGGTCGGCGATGTGGGCCTGCCACTGGTCGGAATCGATCTCCATGCGCTCGCTGACGATGTCCCACGACCGCTTGCCCAGCAGGTCGTCGGACGACACGTTCATCGCCGCGTCGAACGAGGACGAAAAGAAGGTGAAGCGCTGCTCGGCATCGCTTTCCCAGAACCAGTCGGCGGCCGCCTCGGAATACTCGCGATACCGCTCGGAGCTCTCCTTGGCCACCTCGGACAGCAGGCTGAGGCGGTCGCGCTCGACACGGAGCGAGGCCATCTGCCCTTGCAGCCTTCGCGCGGCCTCCGCCTCGTCGCGGCCAAGACGCGACGCCAGCCACAGGGTCGCCGCCCCGGCCGCCGCCAAAACCGCCAGCCCTCCGGCGGACTGCCCGGACGGCAACGCCGCCACGGCCGCAAGCCCCGTCGCCTGGATCGCCGCGATCGCAATGAGATTACGCCTGCGCCCGTTCATCACCGCCGCACAGGCCGCCCGATTTCAATGAGCATCCGTCTGGTTCCGCCCCATCTTGCTCCGCCCCGAAGAGGCGGCGCATCCAATCTGGACTTGCGTCCGATCCCCATGATAACCAACTTGAATCATCATGACATCAGGGATGATTGCCATGGTCCGAGCGACCCATAAACTGGCGGCTGCCGCCCTGCTGCTCAGCCTGCTCTCCGCCTGCGTGCCACCCCCGGACCAGCCGGCCTATTTCAGCCGCATGGGGCGGTTCATGGGACTGATCGCCAATTGCGGCTGCTCCGACATCACCCCCGCCCGCATGCTGGCGGAATACCCCAAGGCGCTGGGTGACCGCTACCCCGCCAACGAAGTGACGGCCATGAAAGGCTATATCGATTACGCCTCCATGGAGCGCTGGGAGAATCAGTATCTCATCTGCGCCGAGACCTGTGCGCAACGCTGCATGGTCCAATCGGTCGTCGAACCGCTGGGGGGAAAGGGTACCGGCGAGGCAGCCTGCCTGGTCAGCGAACGCGACCTGCACCTCACCGACGGCCTCAAATATCACTCCGGCGACCCGGGCAACAACTGAGCCTTGGCGACAGGCCACGGAAATACGGCATGTTACGGATGTTTGCATATCCATTTACATTGCGTTGACCACACGCAAGAATGCTCGACACATACATCCATTAGTCTAAGCTATGGGTTATACCAAGGGGTCGGAGAGCGGGACGATGAACGTGGCGAGCCGGGGGGGGCGATTGATCCGTCTGCCCAGCCGAACCAGCGGCTGGCGAACCGACCCTGAAAGCGGCGAGACCGGTGGCGCCGCCTCCGGAACCGGCGCCACCCGGGTGGTGAAGGACGTTCTTCACGTCCTGCTGGTCGAGGACGAACCGGGCGACGCCCGCCTGGTGGAATACGCGCTCAGGATGTCGAGCACCCCCACCTTCGTGGTCAAGCACGTGACCACCTTGGCGGCCGCCATCGCCCATGTGGGCGGAGACGAACCGGTCGACGTGGTTCTGCTGGACTTGAGCCTGCCCGATTCCACCGGCATCGCCACGGTCTCGCGCATGCAGGAAGCCACCTCCAGGACCCCCATCGTCATCATGACGGGCCTGGACGACCCGCGCTTCGCCTCCTATGCCCTGGAGGCCGGCGCCCAGGACTACCTGATCAAGAGCGACGACCCCGAACGGACGGTGGGCCGCGCCATCCGCTACGCCATCACACGCATGGCCGGCCAACTGGAACGCCAGGCGCTGCTCGAGCGCATCGCCCAGCAGCAGCGCCACCTGGTCGAGGAGGTCAACGCCGCCCGCGCCATGCAGTTCGACCTGCTGCCCCGGCCCGAGCGCCTGGACGAGCGGCTGGCCGCCCTTGGCGTCGAAGTGGAATCCTTTTTCGAGCCGTCGTCCGGCATCGGCGGCGATCTCTGGGGCTGCCTGGATTGCGGCGGCCCGCGCATGAGCTTCTACTGCTTCGACTTCACCGGCCACGGCATCGGCGCGGCGATGAACGTCTTTCGCCTGCACGCCCTGATTTCCGACCATTGGGACCCCCGGCGGCAGCCGGCGGAGACGCTCAGCGTCCTCAGCGGCGCGCTGAAGTCCCTGCTGGGCCGCGGGCAGTTCGCCACCATGTTCCTGTGCACCATCGACACCGAGGCCGGCGAAATCGAATGGGCGTCGGCCGGCGCCCCCGCCCCGGTGATCATGCAGGGCCAGGATTACCGCTTCCTGGATGCCAAGGGCATCCCGCTGGGCCTGTCCAAGGCCCCCGAATACCGCGACCACCGCGAGGCGTTTCCGCCCGGTGCCGCCTTGTTCATGTATTCCGACGCCATCACCGATTCGCCGACCGGCGACGAGCAATTGTTCGGCGAGAGCGGCCTGGGCGGGTCCATTCAGGGATTGCTGCGCCGCCATGGCGAATTGCGGGTGGATCATCTGCTCGACGACGTCTGTCGCCAGGTCCGGATGCCGTTCGAAGACGACCTGACCGCCGTGTGCATCCGCCGCCTGGCTGGGGAGGGCTGAGCATGGCCTCGGTAATGACCCCGCCCTCTCCCGGCTGCCACGCCTCGGAACGGCGCCCCTGTCTGGTGGTCGCGGCCCCGCCCTCCGAGGATCTGGCCGCCCAGTGCCGGGCCCTGGGTATCGACCTGCGGCGCGACGCCCCCGGCCCCGACCTGCCCGCCGCGCCGATCCTGTGCGGCGAGGGATCGACGGAATCGGTCCGCGCCGGCCTTGCCGCCCCCTATTGCGGCTTCATGGAGCTCGGGGTGGAGGGGGTTCTGGGGATCGGCCTGCGCTGCTTCGAGATCGCGCGCGGCGGCGGCATGACCCTGTCACTGCAGACGGCCACCGTCTATCGCCTGGAGACACTGGAACTGGTGGCCCAGGCCATCCGCAACCGGTTCGGCGAGATGATCGGGAATTGCGCGGACCTCATCGAGATTTCCCTGGCCGAGGCCCTGTCCAACGCAGTGATCCACGGCAATCTCGGCATCCCCAACCATCTGCGCACCACCGCCGAGGGCTTCGTCGAGTTCCAGAGGATCATGCACGCCCGCATGGCCGATCCGGCCCTGGCGTCACGCCGCATCGAAATCAACGTCCAGGCACGAAGCGCCGATTTCCTGTGCGTCTCGGTCTCCGACCAGGGCAACGGCTTCGACCTGAGCGAGAAGCTGGCCCATACCGCCGAATCGACCGCCAAGAATGGCCGCGGCCTCGCCCTGATCCGCAAGGCCGTCCACGCCTTGCACGGCGAAGACGGCGGCCGGACCCTGGTCATGACCTTTTGCCGCTAGGAGAAGGCGTCACAAACCGACTTTTTTCGCCCGATCCCGACACTCACCTCTTGCATTCGCCCCGGCGCCGGAGGTAAGGCTTTCACCCTAATACTCGACTTAAGCGACAGGCCGGCGGCGGGAATAGCCACAAGTCGAGACGAGGAGGACCGCAGCATGCAGTTTCGTGTCAAGGATGATGGATCCGCTGTCCACGTGTCGCTCGAAGGACAGCTCAACTTCGCCGCCAACGAGGATTTCCAGTCCCTGCTGACCCAGTTGAGCGGGATCAAGAACCGCAAGGTGACGTTCGAGATGTCGGGCCTCAGCCATATCGACTCGGTCGGGCTCGGCCTGCTTTACATCGCCCGCGAAGATCTGGCCGAAGGCGGCTCCTCCATCAGCCTGGCCAATCCGCGCGACAACGTGTTCCGCATGCTGGAATTGACCGAGGCCCACAAGACCTTCGAGATCAAGCGCTGATTCCGGCCGCCTAAGGGGAGGCGGCGTTTCATCAGGCGGAAGGCGCGAGGGGGAACTATCCAATGTCCGATGGTGTCTGGCAGAATTTGAGGCTGCGCCAGCGTTTCATGATCGTGGTCGGCCTGGGCGTCATCGTCATGGCCGCCGTGATCGTGATCTTCATCGCCCGGTTCGAGGAACGCGCCATGGAGCGCAAGCTCCACGAGCTCAGCGTCAACGAGATGACCTCGCTGCACGCCCTGATCCTCAACGTCATGGCCACCCGCCCCGAGGATGCCGACAACATCGGCATCAAGGTCTTCAACAAGTGGTTCGATTCGCGCAACGTCCACTACGCCGGCAAGGTGTGGAGCGTCTGGGGCCCCAAGGTTGCCGCCCACATGAAGGACGTGGAGCCCGAGCGCGCCCCCAAGCTCGCCCAGGACGACATCGACCGCGAGGCCCTGGCCACCGGCAAGGCGGTCGGCCGGCTGGTGGGCGATTCCTACCGCTACGCCATGCCCATCGTGCTGGGCGTCACCGATGGCGCCAAGGACGAGGTCTGCCATTCCTGCCACGGCGGCATGGGCATGGGCGATGGCGAAGTCATCGCCGTGTTGTCGTCGTCGCTGTCCACCGCCGCGGAAAAGGCCGAACTGCACAATGTCCTGATCGGATTGTTCGCCTTCGGCATCATCGCCACCCTGGTGTCGGTGTTCGGCGTCCGCTGGATTCTGACCCGCGTCATCACCAAGCCCATCGGCCGCATGACCACCCTGATGGGGCGCCTGGCCGACGGCGACACCTCGGTGGAGATCGAAGCCATCGAGCGCAAGGACGAGGTGGGCGACATGGCCCGCACCGTCCAGGTGTTCAAGGAGCATATGCTGGAGGCCGAACACCTGCGCGCCACCCAGGAACAGGAGCGCCTCAAGGCCGCCGAGGAACGGGCCCGGACCATGCGCGACATGGCCGACCATTTCGAGGCCACGGTCAAGGCCAAGGTGGCCGAGGTCGAGGTGTCCACCACCGGCATTCAGAAAACCGCCCACGCCATGGCCAACCGTTCGGGCCAGAGCGGCTCGCGCTCGCTGGACGTCTCGGAAGCCGCCAACATCACCACCGAGCGCGCCGCCACGGTGTCCGAGGCCACGCGCCAGCTGGCGCTGTCCATCAACGAGATCGCCCAACAGGTGGGCGAATCCAGCCGCATCGCCCAGCAGGCGGTGGAGAACGTCAACACCACCGCCAGCCAGATGAGCGGCCTGTCCGATTCCGTCCAGGCCATCGGCAATGTGGTGCAGCTGATCAACGACATCGCGGCGCAGACCAACCTGCTGGCCTTGAACGCCACCATCGAGGCGGCTCGGGCGGGTGAGGCCGGAAAAGGTTTTGCCGTCGTCGCCAACGAGGTCAAGAACCTCGCCAACCAGACCGCCAAGGCCACCGAGGAGATTTCCAATCAGGTGGCGGCGGTGCAGACCTCCACCCGCGAGATGACCTCGTCCATCGAAGGCGTGGTGGAGACCATCCGCACCATCGACAACATCTCCACCGCCATCGCCGGCGCCGTGCAGCAGCAGGAAGCCACCACGCGCGACATCGCCAGCAATATCGACGAGGTCGCCACCCAGGCGGGCGAGGTCTCGGGCAGCGTCTCGACCCTGTCGCGCTCCTCGGCCCGATCCTGTGCCGGCGCCGTTCGGGTGATCTGGAGCGCCAAATCCCTGTCCGAGGCGGTCAGCGACCTCAAGACCGAGGCCGAGGACTTCCTGCGCTCGGTCCGGGGATAGGCGGAGGTCTCTAGGCGAGTCGGCCTATTACTACTTTGCGCGAGACTCGCCCCTAGACCGAAGGTATGATCCCAAACCATGGGATGGGAGGGATCAACCTATGGACGATTGGCGCAAGAGTTTGAAGCGGGCCTTTGGCGACACCATCGGCCCCTCGACGGTGGGGATGGAGGACCTCCTGTCCGCCACCCGCCAGATTTCCAGGTTCAACCGCCTGTCCCAGTACGTCCAGGACCTGGACACCATGGCCGCCGCCAAGAAGGGCGTCGGACCGGCCGAACTGGAAGCGCTGCGCGGCCTGCGCGTTTCGGAAATTCCGCCCAAGCGCCTCAACGAGCTGTGCGAGAGCCTGCTCGACGACAAGTGATCTTCGAATCGCACGTGACGTCTTATACCAAGATGCGCTGTCATGCTGAGGCGTAAGCCGAAGCATCTTTCAGCCTGAGACGGTTGCCGCCTGTGCCTGAAGACCCTTCGGTGTCGCCTCAGGGTGACAATCCGTCTCTGATTTAACGTTCGATGCGTTACGCCGCGCGAAGTGATGCTTCGCGCGGTTCATTGTCGTCCGTCTTGTCCGGATTTATCGCCGCCTCGACCCGCACGCCAAAGGCAGCGGATCGAGGGGCGGCCCATCCCTCCCCAGGGATCTCGGAACCGCCCCATCGTAGACCTACGTATGGGATTGTAAATCGGGTTCCGACCCTATTTGGGCAGCCGATAGAAGTCGGCGATGCAGTTCCACGCTTCCTCGGCGGTCTCGACGAAGGTGAAGATGTCCTTGTCCTCGGGCGCCACCATGCCTTCGTTGATCATGGCGTCGATGTTGATCACCCGCTCCCAGTACTCGCGTCCGAACAGCAGGATGGGGATCGGCTCGATCTTGCCGGTCTGAATCAGGGTCGCCGCCTCGAACAGTTCGTCCAGGGTGCCGAAACCGCCGGGAAACACCACCAGCGCCTTGGACCGCGTCAGGAAGTGCATCTTGCGGATGGCGAAGTAGTGGAAGCGGAAGCACAGATCGGGGGTGATGTAGGAATTGGGCTCCTGCTCCATGGGCAGGACGATGTTCAGGCCGATGGACTTGCCGCCGATATCGTCGGCACCGCGATTGGCCGCCTCCATGATGCCCGGCCCGCCGCCGGTCTTGACCACGAAATCGCAGACGTGCTCGCCGGCGCAGGTGCCGGTGACGATGCGGGCGAAGCGCCGGGCCTCCTCATAATAGCGGCTGTTGGCCACCATGCGCCGCGCCACCGCCAGACGCCGGGCGGCCTCCCTGTCCTTGGGGTGGTTGCGCGCCTCCTCCTCGGCCTGCCCCAGCACGGACTGGGCGCGTTCGGGCGAGGGAATGCGGGCCGAACCGAACACCGCCACCGTCGACTTGATGCCGTGCTGCTGCTGCAGCAGTTCCGGCTTCAGCAATTCCAGTTGCAGCCGCACCGGCCGCAGATCCTGGCGCAGCAGGAAATCCACATCCTCGAAAGCCAGGCGATAGGCGGGCGACGCGGTCTGCGCCGACGAAGCGCCGGGCACGTCGGATTCGGAAATCTCACGCCGGGCCGAGACGAACGGTCCGCGCTTGCGGGGCGGCTTTCGCATGAAACGGCAACTCCTCAACCCATCCTATGACCAAGGGTCAGTGTCCGCCATGCACCGTTACCATGGCGTAAAGGCGAAAGCATTGCTTGGAAACCGCGTCCGCCTTCGCTATAGGGGAGGGAATTCACCGTGGACGAGAACAGGCAGTCATGACCCATCAGCAGTTCGGCGATTTCGGCGATTTCTCCCTGTCGGTCCTGGTGACCAGCCCGCCCTGGTACGAGAACTGCTACCTGGTGGTGCACAAGCCCACCAACACCCTGGCGATCATTGATCCCGGCGGGGACGGCGAGCGCATCTTAGAGGCGGTGGCCGCCACCGGGGCCAAGGCCGAGGTCATCTGGCTGACCCACGGCCATCCCGACCATCTGGGCGCCGCCCATCAGCTGGAAACGGCCCTGGGCATTCCCACCCGCGCCCATGTGGACGAGGCCCAGGTCATCTCCACCTCCAGCGACCTCAACCGCACCTTCACCGGCCAGCCGCAGAAGGGACCGGGCAGCCTGGAGACCTTCGCCGGCGAGCCCACGGAAAGCCTGGGCGGCGCTCCGGTCCGCGTCATCCACACCCCCGGCCACACCCCGGGCGGTGTCTGCCTGGATTTCGGCGGCTTCGTGCTGACCGGCGACACCTTGTTCCGCAACGGCGTCGGACGCACCGACCTGCCCGGCGGCAGCGAGCAGCAATTGTGGGCCTCCATCAACCGCCTGCTCGGCCTGCTCGACGACGACGTCATGCTGTTCTCGGGCCATGGCCCGGAATGGGCCGTGCGCGAGGCGCGCCGCTGGTGGCGGATGGTGGGGTGAGTCTTTTCGCCGCCATAAGGCGCGCGGCCCCTTGGGCCTAACCAAATCCCGATGAGTCAGTCTCATCGGGATTTGGCCTATCCCCAGATCTGAATCGGCACCAGCCGCATGCCGGGCGGCACCACCGCCCGGCGGATGTCCATATCGTTGGGCGTGACGGGAATGCGCACCGCGCCCGAGCCCAGGGGCAATTCCACCACCCGTCCGCCCAAGGCCTCGTCGGTATAGGTCACCAGCCTGGTGGCCGACAGGGTGGCGCGCAGCATGCCGGCCCGGATGGGGTCGTCGACCACCAGCACCATCCGCTTCAGCACCCGGCCGGGCGCGGCATAGGTGAACACCGCCACGCCGCCCTTGGAGGCATATTCCTCGTCCGCCTGGGACAGGGCGGCCATGCGCCGCGTCTCGGCCTCGAAGGAGAAGGTGGCCAGCGGCAAATCGGCGTCGAACAGCCAGTCGCCGTTGGCCAGGGAATAGGCGGTGCGCCGCCCGCCCTTCTCGGTCCAGAACAGGAAATCGTCGCCCAGGCTGGCGGAATGGGCGACCACGCTCAAGTGGAACAGCGGCGGCTTGCGCAATTCCGACGGCGCCCCCACCAGCCAGGCGGACAGGCTGGCCCGGCCCTCGCCGTTGTCGCCCAGCGTGACGCGCTGGCGCAGCAGGGTCCGGCGGGGCCGGGGCTCACCGGTGATGGGAACCGAGACGACGCTGTAGGTGGTGTTGACCAGCTTCGAGGTGATGCGCCCGCGCTCGTCGCGCATGGAATAGGCCGAACCGCCGGACAAGGTGGCCTCGTTACGGCCGAACGATCCCGCGGCCATCATGATGAGACCGGTCGCAACCAGGATAGGCAGGGTGAAAAGCGTCACCAGACCGGCAACGATCGCTCCCGCGATGAACGGCCAAGTACTGCGCATTCCTCCTCCCCATTGGAGCGGCCGGCTCCCCGAACACCCGCCACCTTACGACGGCCTCGCCTTTGCCGCAACCCAGGGGCTGCCCCCTTCCCCGGTGGCCATCGCGATTCCATTGCGGATTAGCGGAAAGGAAGCGTTGACGCCCGCATTCGCTTTGGTTAGAAACGTCGCTCCGGCCAATGCGGTAAGCAACCGCCTCTGCGGAGGGGTGGGTGAGTGGCTGAAACCAACGGTTTGCTAAATCGTCCAGGGACCTAAATCCCTGCGCGGGTTCGAATCCCGCCCCCTCCGCCACCTTCTCCAAACGTCTGAAAAGCGAATATTTTCAATGAGTTGTGATGAGGCTTGCGCCCACCGTCCACACACGTTTTCCACACACGCTTGAAGCGAAAAAAGCCTCGCCAGCCGAAGCCAGCGGGGCACATCATGGCCCGCAAGGAACTCACAACAGCCGCCCTTCGCGCCGGATGTTGGCCAGCAGGCGGGGATTGGAATGGCGCTCCGGGTGATCCCACAGGTCCTGGCGCACCGGCACCGGCTGGATCAGCACCCCGGTGTCCAGCAGGACGTCATAGGCGATCTCGCTATGACGGCGTCGAGGTCATCCCCCGGCCGGCCGTCGAGCACAACCGCCACATCCACGTCGCTGTCACGACCGCCATCTCCGCGCGCGTGGCTGCCGAACAGGATGGCCGAACGAAACCATTCACCCTCGCGGCGAGCCACGGCGGCGGTGAAGGCTTCCAGAGCCTGGGGCAGCATCGATGGATCGGCCATGCCAAGTCCCTCTTGTTCCTGTCATGAGGATAGGCGTTCGACCAGGGGAGAACAACAACCGGGTTAGCGTTCGACTCCATCCCGCCGCGCCTGCGCCGACAGGTTGTCGCCGTCAGGCTCCAGCCCCCAGGACTCCAACACCTTGAAGGTCTGGTCTCCGGCCAGTTCCCGCCCGAATTCGTCGAATAGCGGAACCTGATCACGATCACCATCCCGCAGGCGAGCGACAT
This sequence comes from Magnetospirillum sp. ME-1, assembly GCF_002105535.1. Taxonomy (GTDB): domain Bacteria; phylum Pseudomonadota; class Alphaproteobacteria; order Rhodospirillales; family Magnetospirillaceae; genus Phaeospirillum. The sequence continues at coordinate 409,229 of NZ_CP015848.1, forward strand.
AGCGGAGGCTAGCCCGTAGGTCCGGGCTTGCTCCTTCCTTGATCTCCTGCTTTGAGCAAGCGTGACCTCCAACCCATCACGCACATTTCCGTGAAGCGGCCGAGGAAATAGGCCCAACGGAGGCATTGACACGAATAGTCTATTATCTATTAGATTATAGATATTTAATCCTGTGGAGCCCCCCGATGACCGTCCTACTGCCCTCTCGCTACCGCGATGAACCCGTCTTCGAGGACGTTCTGGCACGCCACCCCGGCTTTCCCCGGCTGGTCGCCCTGAAGATCGACGTCCAGCGGCGCGGCGTCCACTACACCGAGCGGGCGGAGAAGGCGGTCGATCCGGCGATCCACCAGCTGCGCAGCCCCTACATCTTCGGCTCGCGCGACGGAGCCATCAAACCGCTGCCGGAATCGCTGCTGCTGCGTGACGGCGGAACCATCCTGGTGGACCCGACGCCCCTGGCCCAGGACCCGTATGTGGTGGATTTCATCGATGGCCGCTTCGTGCTGCTGGACGGCGGCCGGCAGGTGGAAGAGGTCGAGCTGTGGCCCAAGCCGGCCTATTACGACAAGACCACCAGTTCCGGCATCAAGATGAGCCTGCTGGTCACCGCGCGGCCGCAGCGCCTCAACGTCTTCCAGTCCAGCTACTGCTATTTCTGGGCCGACGACAAGGGCTGCAAGTTCTGCGACATCGTCACCCATGCGTGCGCTTGCGCCCTACTGCTTACCCTGTGCTTACCCGCGTTGGCGGGACGTAGCGAAGCCCACAAACGAAAACGCCGCCAACCTTTTGAGTTAGCGGCGTTTTTTATTGGTTGCGGGGGCCTGAATCGTCAGACAGTTTACTCGTCTCCGGTGGGTTTCTCTTTTCCGGAAGAGTGGGAGGGAATGGTAAAGCATACCCGGGTCCCCCTGGGATTTGCCGCTTCAATCCAGACCCGACCTCCAGCTGATTCTATAATCTTGCGAACGACCGCCAATCCAATCCCGGTGCCGGATGGTGCATCCTGCGGATTAAGGCGTTCAAACACACCGAACACTCGCTCCCTCATGTCCTCAGCAATCCCAACCCCGTTATCCTCGACGCGAAATTCCAATTGATCTGTTTTCGCCTCACAGGTGATCCCGACGGATGGGGTTGACGCCTTGTGACTGAACGTCATGCTGTTGTCGATCAGAGCGGTAAAGACATCGGACAGTCGTTCCAGATCGACTCTCGCGGTCGGCAATTCCCCATGATCAATGACGGCACCAGACTGTCGGATTTTTCTGGCAAGCCGCTGCAATGCCTTATCCACAGCATTTTTCGTGGCGCAACGTTTCGGGTTCCATGGTGAATGTGACAGGGCCATATGGGCTTGCATGTCAGCCAGCAACTTCCTAAGTCTTTCGCCACCATGGACAATATGATTCACGGTATTCGCCACGTCATCGTCAGTTTTCATTTCATGGCTGAAAGTTTTCTTCAGCTTTGAGGTATAGAGCAACTGTTCACGGACTGGCTCTTGGAGGTGGTGGGCCAGGACATAGGCAAAATTCTTGATCTCGTGAACAGTCCTTCGCTCACCCTCCACCGCCTCATCCTTCAATCGGACAAGCTCGGCCTGGGATGCCTTGAGAGCGGCCTCGCTTTTGATCCGGGCATTGATTTCCCGAGTCAACTGGATCGTCTTGTGGGCTAAGTTATCGTACATGCCCATGACGGTCTCGATCAGGACCCGCGTGGCTCCGGACATTTCCTTGTTGGCGAGTTCCTTTGCCCGCTCAAGGGAAACTCCCGTCGGCATCGCCAGAACGACCTTCGCCATTCGCTTGTCGGACTCGATAATGTGAAGGGCGAGCCAGTGAGTCAGAAACCTGACGACCTGCTCGATCACCTCATCATAGGGTTTTCCCTCAACTTCACGGCTCATCTCGATAATTTGGCCAACGAAGTCGGAATGGGCGCTCCGGTGCCACTCTTCCCAGGAATCTCCGGCAAAGTGCGTGCTCCAGATCGCCTCCTCAGTGGCAAAGTGGATCGCGGCATAGTCCTTCAAATCGCTGATGACTTGATCGATGGCGGGGGCATTGCGCTGGAAGGCCAGATGACCAACCAAGACGTTCAACAGTTCAATCAGCCGCTTATGCTGAGTGTCGATAATGTCGATCCCGGTAGCGAAATTTTCATCCCAAGGAAATATCTCGACTGTATTTTCGGCATGAATGGTCATATCTGGGTTCCAACATCAGGTCTTAGGCAGAGAGAAGCAGACCGAAGTCCCGCCATCCAAACCATCTTCGATCCATATATGCCCGCCATGGCTCTCGACGATCTTCTTGCAAACAGCGAGGCCGATGCCTGTCCCTTCATAGGCATCTTGGGCAACCAGCCGCTGAAAAATCATGAACGCACGCTCGCGATCTTCTAGAGCAATGCCGATGCCGTTGTCGCAGACGGCTACAATCCAATCGGGACCATCGGGCCTACAGTTTACCTGAACACGTATGGGGCGATCCTTGACGCGGTACTTGATGGCGTTACCGATAAGGTTCTGGAACAGGCGTTCGAGCTCTGTCGGTGATCCCAGGACGGAGGGCATATCATTCATTATCTCGATTGTGGCCTCGGCATCGGCAACCGCGACCTCGAGGTTGGTAAGGGCGTTGGTGATGGCATCGGACAACTGCACCTGCCCGAATGAAGCTTCATGCCGTCCAGTGCGGGAGTACTCGAGCAAGTCGAGAATCATCCGGTCCATCCGCTTGGCACCGTCAACTGCAAAGCCAAAGAACGCTTTCAGGTCGTCATCTGAACCAATATCCAATCGCTTTTGGATCAGCCCAAGATAGCTGCTGACCATCCGCAGTGGTTGACGCAGGTCATGGGAGGCAACGTAGGCGAACTGTTCCAACTCGCGATTGATCTCAGCAAGCTTCCTGGCTTGGATCGCTAGGCTTCGTTGCGCCGCTTCCGCCACATCCTTGGCTGCCAGGATGTCTTGATTCGAAAGATCACGCTCCAAGACGGCACCGACCCATCGTGCCAGAAGGCGCACGAACTCGATGTCGCCATCGTCGAACTCGCGTCCACATTGTTCGGGTGAACTGAAATTTACCGTCCCAAAGTCAAGTCCCCGAACAGTGACCGGCGCTCCTATGTAGGCTTCAAGGCCGAATGCTTTGTAACAAGGGTGTCCTGCATACCTTGACTCTGCCATGTGGGATACAGCCACGACATCATTGGCGCTTATGGTGAGGGCGCAATAGGTGTCACCAAGCTCAAACACTTGGCCGTCGTGCAGAGATGCCTCCGGCGGAGTCTTATGGTGGAGGACGGTGTACGTGTTCTCGTCGATCCGGCTGATAATCCCGATAGGCAGCCCCAGATGCTTTGCCCCGAGCGCAAGTGCCTCGGCCAATTGCTCGGACGCTTCGACGCGGGGAAGAGCCGCAATATCGCTCAATGCACGGAGGCTCTCATAGTGACGCTGCACCATGCGTGTCCGCTCAGAGAGCACGATCTCGACATCCTTACGGACGGTAATGTCTTCCTTGATCCCGACAAAATGGGCGATCTCTCCGTGGTCATCGAGAATGGGAAAGATGATAGCCTGTTCCCAGTAGTGCTCACCGGACTTTCGCTTATTGCGAAGTTCACCCTGCCAGTGACGCTTGTCCCTGATCGCCGCCCATAACTCCTCGTAGACTGTAATTGGCGTTTCGCCCGAAGCCACCAGTCGAGGATTCATTCCAATCGCTTCTGCCGGGGTAAAGCCAGTTACCTCGGTGAATCTTGGGTTGACGTATTTAATCGTTCCATTGGGGGCGGTGACCACCACGGAAACCGGAGACTGATCGACGATGCGTGAGAACAGCCTGAGTTGAATCGCGACATCGGCTTGGCTTGTGATGTTGGTGCCACTGCCACAATACCCGATGAAGTTGCCGCCATCGTCATAGCGCGGGCCGCCGCTGATGCTGATCCATTGAGCTGTTTTACCCTTACCTATCCAATACCGATAGTCGCGGAATTTTCGGTGTGCTGCCAGGTCATCGCGATGCGTCTGCCAGGACGCCTGGTCCTCTTCAATTCCGCGTGCCGAAAGCTCCCACCGAAGCTTCCCGATAGCGATAGAGGGATCAATTTGTGCTGCCTCGGCAAAGCTAGGGGAAAGCCACGTAATGCGGTGAGCCTCATCCGTTTCCCAATACCAGTCACTGGATGCTTCCGAGAAAATTTTCAGGCTGGCCTCGTTCTCAGACAGCGTCCCCACTACCTCTTGCAGCTTTTCCGCCATACGGTTGAACGCCTTGGCGGTATCGGCTAGTTCATCGTTGCTGGTTATGGGGACTCGAGTATCAAGCTCACCTGCTGCAAGTCGCGCTCCGGCCAATCGCAGTGCTTCGAGTTGCTGGGTCAAATACGATCCAAGGAACCATGAAAACAAGGCCGTAAGAGCGAGGCCGAGAGCGGCAATCGAGGAGGAAAGACGCCCGGCGGCGAAAATTGCATCGTCAAGGGCCTGGCTATCGATGCCGAGCCGCACTGTCCCAAAATTGTTCCCAGCGACGACCACCTGCTGTAGGCGCTCGGTCACAACGTTTGAGGCGGAGTTTGCCTTGGATTCTGCCAAAACATTTCCGTCCTCATCCAGAAAGCGGAGATAGGCGACGCTGCCCGCTGTCAGCGTTTCAGCTACGATAGCGTCCAGTGTCGCAAAGTCTTTGGAGATCAGGGCGTCCCTGGCGCTGGCAGAGATAAGACGCAGGGTCACATCGGCGCGCCGATCAACCTCTTCGCGACCAGATCGCTTCATGGCTCCAACCGTGATGAACAGGAGGATGCCTAGAATGACGATTTGAAGCAGGGCAACACCCGCAATTGTCTTTGAACGAAAGGTCATTCAACCTTCTGCTTCTGCCATTGTTCCAATAGACGAATGTCCAAGGCGCGAACATCGTTCCAGTCTTGGTCAGCTCCGGCCTCAATGCCCTTCATCGTGACGCCCTCGAGAACATGACGGCCTACATCGTCGCCTTGAAGCGACCTCATGGCGTCCAGTACCCGCTTAACCACCTCGGAGGGGACGCGGGGATGGGCTGCAAAGGGATGAGGCGTGTAGTCCTTGGTAGTCGCCAAAACGCGAAGTTCCATGCGCTGCTCGGTCGGCAAGGCGTCCAGCGTGCGGGTGATGCCGCCACCTGCGGCAAAGTTTCCGGCTGAAACGCCCCGATATACCGAATCATGGGACGACACATATTTGGGAATGATCCTGACGCCGTGGCTAGAGAACTCAGCCTGGGCCAGGATGCTGGCTGCAAAAGCAGCCGGAGCCGGGAAGATCACAGGCTTATCTGCGAGATCGTTGATGGTTCGATAGGGGGCGTCTTGGCGCACGACAACGATACCGACCAATCGACGATCCTTCTCCTTGGCAAAGGCCACGTAGCCGGTGTGATGGTGGAAGACCGAATAGTGGTAGGGGTTCATATAGGCGAAGTCATACGCGCCCGCGCCAAGCTCGGCTTCAAAAGCAGGTATATCCTTGGGGGTGCGAAACGTAAATTTGACACCGGCACGTTGCCCGACCTCATTGAGAAGCGGCACCCATTGCTCCGCCAGGCGAGACGCCGCTGCCTGGGGAACGATGCCGAAGCTCAAGGTTTGGGGCTCAGCACGGACGCTGGCGGACGACAATAGTACAAGCATCGCCACCGGGACGCCTGAGCTCCAACGGAAAAAACTTCCCAGCACGAAGACCTCCCCCATCGCCCACCCTTTGGATTAGTGCGATTCTAACCCAAAAGGATTAATGCCGTATATGGCGGAGGTAAATGCTAATTAAACAGTGAGACTTCGACCAACATCCGCTTTCATATTCGCATTTTCCACGACGCACACGCTCATCAAACCCACCTAAGCTGAGCAGAGACTGAGTTTCCCACCCGTCATATCTATCATATTTATCAGAATCGGCTCTGGGACAAGAACGCGCTTCATACACTTCAACACCTTGCTCTTTGGCTTTCATTAAGCACCAGCCAGCAAGTAACGCGTTACCGTGAACTACGAAAAAAGTAACGCCGTTGCTATCTGAAAATGCCCAGTGTTGGCGCAGCCACGGTTCCCCAAAGTTTAGATTGCTGAGGCTGATCACCAAAACCTGACGGGCGTCTCTCCCAGAATCTTGGTCAAGGCCCACATGACCGTGACCTCAAATCAGCCAAAGTTGCTGTTCAGTTCGGTGCCCAGGGTGCACCCCGACCCGTCATCGTAATCGAGCGTCTCCACCGTGGCCTTGGCCTCGGGGGCCAGCCCCTTCCAGGCGCAATACCGCTTCTACAACTCCAAAGGCGGCGGGAACTTGGTCAGGGCCAGTTCGGTCTCGACCTTGCCGCCGGTGCCGGTGCGGTCATGGAACAGGAAACCATCACCATTGCTGGAGAAGGCGAACGGCAAGTCGACGAAGGTCTGCTATGGCCCTTGAGTGCCAAATTGAGCCGCTGGACATGATGGGGTCGTTACTGCCGAACCGAAGGAAATCCGCTACCATCCACAACGGACTTTACGGCCTTCAGCACCGACGCCCACGCGACCTCCAAACTGTCTATCAGCTGTATGCTCCGCTCAATATCGCCCTCTGTCAGCACCGCCTCAAGTTCGGCAGCAAGGCGATGCACCTCACCTGCATCGGCCATTCCGGCAGCTCCCTTCATGGTATGGGCTTCGCGGGTCGCCAGCTCGATATCTCGCTCAGCGACGGCCCTCCGTATGTCGCCGATGACATCCCCCCGGTCCAAGAGGGTCTTCAATGTCTGGATATACAGCACCCTCATCCCCGCCACCCTCCGCAATCCAGCACGGATGTCGAGACCATCGATATGGCTCGGGAGATGGATGCCCTCGCCGAGCAGTGCTTCGCCAGCCGTACCGAGCATTTGTGCGTCCCCCAAGCCGGTCACCCACTTGTGTATGATGGCGTAGAACTCGCTAGGGTCGAATGGCTTGCCGATGAAGTCATTCATCCCGGCGGCAAGGCACTCCTCTTTCTGTGCATTTAAGACATTGGCGGTCATGGCGATGATGGGCAGGTCAGCTAGAGCCTCCCGTTCACGGATCAGGCGGGTCGCGGTGACGCCGTCCATGCTGGGCATTCTCATGTCCATCAGGACGATTTCGTAGTCCTTCTCCACAGCTTTTTCGACGGCCTCCTTGCCGTCACCGGCGACATCCACCTCCATTCCCATGGCCGACAACAATCCGACAGCCACCGTCCGATTGGTGGGATCGTCTTCAGCGAGAAGCACGTGCGTACCCCGCAAAATGGAATAGTCCTTCTCCTCTGAACCGGGTTGGGTAACCGATGTCCGCCGATCCGGGACTTCCGTCGGCGAGATCGATCCGTTCTCGGCGGATCGCCCAGTCAGCGCGGTAAACCAGAAGGTACTTCCGCAGCCAACAGCACTTTCAACCCCCACCTCACCGTCCATCAGCTCCGCCAGTCGCTTGGCGATGGCCAGCCCAAGCCCCGTTCCTCCGAACTTGCGAGTTATCGAGATATCCGCCTGTTGAAACGGCTTGAACAGATCGGCCTGCTGCTCCGGCGTCAGGCCGATGCCTGTGTCGGTGACGGAGATGCGCAACAGCACGTCATCATGCTCGGCGGCTTCCGCTTCTACCCTGACCGTGACCCCACCCTGCTGCGTGAACTTGATTGCATTGCCCAGATAATTGAGCAGCACCTGCTCAATCCGCAGCGGGTCACCGACCAGCTTTCGGGGAACCGCAGGACCGAACTGGACGCAAACACTCAACTCCTTTGCAGTCGCATCATTCTTGACCTGTGCCACCGTGTCATCGACGACCTGAGGCAGGTCGAATGGCACATTCTCAAGTTCTATCCTCTCGGCCTCGATCTTCGAGAGATCCAGGATATCGTTGATGATGGCGAGTAGATGATGCGCCGATTGCCCGACGCCCTCAATGTACTCGCGCTGCTTGGGGGCCAGATCGCCCATCAAGGCCAAATGCGTCAGGCCGATGATACCGTTCATCGGAGTACGGATTTCATGGCTCATGGTTGCCAGGAAGTCGCTTTTGGCCCTATTTGCGGCCTCCGCCATCAACTTGCTGTGTTCGAGTTCAACCCTGTACTTTTGAATGCGCCAAAGAAGAACAAACAGTGCGCTGATTACAAAAAAGGTGGCGAGACTCAGCTTGGCGACAAACGCCTGCCATTCATTTAGAACTTCACTGGATATCTTACTGACAGCCACCGCCAGGGGATAGTTGGGGACGGCGGCAAAGCTGTACAGCCGAACGAGACCATCGACTGAGCCGGCCACTTCTTGTGATCCATAGGGATCATGGGCAATAAAAGTCAGGATCGGAGCACCGGGAAATTTCTGCCCCACCTGGATCGGCGGGTTGCGCGCCAGCAGAGTTCCGTCTAGGTGAAATATCGCCGCAGTCGCGATGGGGTCCGGCGATGCCGTCCGCAGCACCTCGTCGATTACTTTGGTCTCCACGCCGACCACCAACACCCCGGCGAAGCCGCCATCGGCATCATGCAGCTTCCGCGAAATGGTAATGACACTCTTGCCGGTTAGGCGACCAACTACTGGAGCGCCGATTATAAATTCTGCACCGGCCTTGTGGAGTGTAAAATAATCGCGATCCGCAACATCAATAGATGGTTGTTTTTTGTCTATGGTTGAAGCAATGCCATGGCCATTGCGATCAAACGCCAGAACATAGCCAATTTGTGGAAATTTTGAAACAATCCCCCGGATGCTATCGACTGCCTTTACAGGGCCACCTCCCTCGGCGATCTCCGAAGCGAAGTGGATCAGGATTGCATCGCTCTCGCGGATGATCGCGCTTATCTGCTCGGCCAGAAGACGGGCGGCGATCAGGTTGGCGGATTGAGCTTTTTCGACGCTACGTTGCCTCTCGACCCAAGCCGTATGGGTAACGCCGATGATCAGCAGAACCATGACGATCAGGCTAGAAAACAGGAGTGTCAGTGATGGTCGGCTTAACGCAACGGAGTTCGCCAACTCCCCCCCCCTACGCACGCGCTATCCAAGAACACCGAGCAAGCATACCTTAGTATGGCCTGCTGAGCGAGAGCGTCGATAGTAGGACCGGTTTGGGTCATGTCCCGCCGATTGGCCCCAGTGACGCGTCTGCCGAGCACTTGACGCCCCTCGGCATCCGCCCCGTGCAGTTGGAACACGCTCTTCGCCAGGTCGATACCCATGCATGTGATCGTCATGATCTCCTCCAACATCTGATGCGCCCCTTTGCAAGCGTTGCCGCTTGGGGGGTGAGACGTCCATCCCATTAAGTGGAAGGCTAAGTACGGCGGCCTGGACGTGTCGGAGGCCCGGCGCCTGAAGGCACTTGAGGACGAAAATGCCCGGCTGAAGAAGCTGTTGGCGGAGTCCATGCTGAACGAGGCGGCGCTGCGCGATCTTCTGGGAAAAAATGGTGAGGCCCGCCGCCAAGCGGGAGGCTGTCGCCCATCTCCAGGCCGAGCATGGAATGAGCGAGCGTCGGGCCTGTGCCGTGATTGCCGCCGACCGTATGACGATCCGCTACCGGTCGCGCCGCCCCAGGGACGAGGCGCTGCGTGCCCGCCTGCGGGACTTGGTCAACCTCCGGCGGCGTTTCGGCTATCGTCGGCTGTTCATCCTGCTGCACGAGACGGGGGAGCCATCGGGACTGAGCCGTATCTATCGGCTTTATCGCGAGGAGGGCTTGGCGGTGCGCAAGCGTAAGACCCGGCGCAAGGCCATTGGCAGCCGTGCCCCGATCCTGGTCGAGGCCCGCGCCAACGCCCGCTGGTCGCTGGACTTCGTCCATGACCAATTGGCCTGTGGACGGCGGTTCCGCATCCTCAACGTGGTCGACGACGTGACGCGGGAGTGCCTGGCCGCCATTCCCGACACCTCGATCTCGGGGGCCAGGGTGACCCGTGAACTGTCGGCGCTGATTGCTCGGCGAGGGCGACCAGAGATGATCGTCTCGGACAACGGCACCGAGCTGACGTCCAATGCCGTCCTGGCCTGGAAACAGCAGCAGCGGATCGACTGGCATTACATCGCGCCGGGAAAGCCCATGCAGAACGGCTTCGTCGAAAGCTTCAATGGCCGCATGCGCGACGAGTTGCTCAACGAGACGGTCTTCACCAGCCTGCCCCAGGCCCGGGCCGTCATCGCCGCCTGGGCGGACGACTACAACACCGCCAGACCACACTCATCCCTGGGATACCAGACCCCGGCGGCGCACGACGCCAAACTCAAGGCAATGGGGCCATCCTCTCCGCCCCTCCGGGGCTCCGAGCCCGGCCCCATTGCCCACACCGCGCCAGACGGCGTAACTTTGCCAAAGGCTCTACTTTTCGCCGGAGGAAAGTTCCCGAGCAGGTCAGCTCGACGGCGAGATTTTCACCACCATGCCCACGACGAACCCGTCCGGAATCGCCATCAAAATCGACATCCTATGCCCATCTGGCGACAGGATGTCGATTTTCGGATCTTCATCACCATGCTGACACCAAGTGTGAAGCGATCTCCCAGATCAAAATTCCATTGTGTACGCGAGGCGACGACCAACTCACTGGTAACAGGTTTCGATTCCGCATTAATTAGCGCCGGGTTAGCCCATAAATCTGCCAATTCACAAACAACGTTCGATCTGTTTGCAGAAAAAATAGACCACCACTTCACTTTTTATAGTGACTTTCGCCACCATGATTCAATGCAACATGGAGCACGACATGGATCACCTCATTACCCCCGGAGAGCTTATGACGATTCTGAGGCTTCCAAGCCTTAAATCGCTTTATTGCTTTCTTTCGGCCAATCCTGATGCTGTCCCGCCTCCGATCAGGATTGGCCGCCTTCTTCGCTGGAAAAGTTCGGCCGTCCAAGCCTGGATCGAATCACAATGACAGAGGCGCAAAAGCCGTACTCATTGGCCGCTCGAATGAGTGTGCTGTCACAAATCATCAAGGACCCTCGACTGAATGATAGCTCACGCAGAGTCGGCTTTGCGCTTATCAACCGAATAAACAGCCAAAACGGGCAATGCTTTCCAAGCTACGAGCGGATTGCATCGGATGTCGGGCTGTCGAGGGCGGCCGTTGCTACTGCGATCAAGACACTGCTTCTGTGCGGCTACTTTACCTACACCGCTGGTGGCGGTAACAAAAACAGTCAATTCCCTGGGGAGCGACGGGGAAGATCAAATGTCTACCAGTTACAGCTAAATCAAAACCATCCACCACGCGCACAAGAACCGTCCAACTCTGCCAGGAACAACCGTCTTGAGCAGGGGGTGAAACAGTCCAGCGCGCCAGACTCTAACCTATCTTTAATAACCGATTCAAAACAAAGCCAAACAAACCTAATGGAAAATACCGCCAATTTTATCGCTCACGATTTCGATTCGCCAGCCATCATCCTGCAGGGGCTTCTTGAAGATCTCCTTGATGAGCTAAATACTAATGCCACGCCGAACTCGTACGAATAGTCTGAGCCAGTCTGTAGGCAGCAGCTTTTCGACCTCCTCCCCTCGCTATCCGGTGTGGATAGTGCTGGGACAGCCCCCGCTCGACGCAGCGACGTGAGCTACAGGATCGGGATGATGAAGAGGCACTGACCGCCGACGTCATCACCCTGGCTCGCCAGTATGGCCGCTATGGCTACCGCCGGATTACGGCCCTGCTGCGTGACGCAGGTTGGACCGTCAATCCCAAGCGGGTCGAGCGGATCTGGCGGCGGGAGGGGCTTAAAGTGCCACCAAAGCAGCCCAAGCGGAGCCGTCTTTGGCTCAACGATGAGGCATGCATGCGGCTAAAGCTGCGCCTGCCTCAATGCCGGCGCCTCGACCTGCTGTCGATATCGCCAGCATGACCAGCGATGAATTGCTTGCCGCCATCACGCAAGTCGGGATCTCCGATGTCGAGGCTGTCATGCAGGAAGCTGGTCGCCGGAAACTGGCTGCTGCCGTGCCCGCATTGGCGGAGGTAATTCGCCGGTTCACCGGGTTCGCCGCCGCCCGCCCCAGTGCGAGAGCAGGTCGCCGCCCTGGGCGCTCTGGTGGCGATTGGCGGAGCGGAAGCGGGTGCTGCGGTTGCACGCATTATAGAGCGGCGGGAAGTCCAAGGTCCGACCTTGGCGACAGCAGTATGGGCGGCGGCTCAATTGGCCGCCACCCTGCCGACGACCACGGTCACGGACTTGCTGCGGCACGCCGACCCAGCCATTCGTGCCGACGCCTGCCACTGCGCGCGTCCAAGCCCGGTGGTGATCAACGGCCTGATCGAGCTACTGGGCGATCTCAATGCTGGTGTACACGGTGCTGCAGCCTGCGCGCTGGGACATATGGGCCGTGCTGAGGCCCTGCCTGTCCTGATGCGGATGCTTGAAAAGCCCCGACCGTCGAGGTTATAGAGGCGATCGCCGGGGTGCTGGATGACACTGCCATCGTGCAGCTAGGCCGCGTGGCCCGCGACAGAGCGGAATTAGCAGATGCTGTCCTGGAGGTGCTGGATGGTTGCGAATTGCCGCTGGCGGCAAAGGTGGCCGGTGGGTTTCCCACTCGGTAGAGGCAGGGCGGTGGTTGTTATCTAAACAACGCTATGTCCCGTTGCCAACGGGAAGTGGAAGGTTCGTAAGTCCAATGACTGCCCGTACTTCACGCAACAGCTGATTATGGTTCCGGCAGATAAGCCTTGATCCTCACTTTAGGCCGAGTCGGCATTAAGCATGACCAGCCTCTCGCCCATTGGGCATCCATCTTCATTCTTGATGTCGAGAAAGGAGATTGCGCTCTACTTTTGAGTGTTGCCAACAGTTTTGGTCGGCGAACTTCACACCTTCTCTCTTTTGCAGAAAATTGGCATCATCACCGCCATGTCGAAAAGCCAGCTCCATCTCTTTGAACAGCGAGCCCCATCGGCGAAGCCTTCATCGCGGGCCGATGGCCGCGCGCCTGCCGATCTCAGCTCGTTACCAGATCAAGAATTGGTGGCAGGAATCGCAACCGCTGGGATTGCGGAAATCTTCGCCCGGATGACCGAATGTGGGCGGCGTAAATTGACGGCGGCTGTGCCAGCCCTTGAGGGTATCTGCAAGAGGTTCTCTGGCTTTGGCCTCAGTGCCTTGATCCGCGAGCAAGCCGTGGCACTTGAAGTCTTGGTTGAAATCGGCGGCCCAGAGGCGGCGACTGCGGTGGAGCGGATCATCACACGAGATATGGTTCAGGGGCCTGGGTTGGTACTTGCTGTTGCCGCAGCAGCTCGAACCGGCGTCACCCTGCCTGCCGCCGTGACGATGCGGTTGCTGCGCCATGACGAACCCGATGTCCGTGCCGATGCCTGTCGCAGCGCACGCTTAGATCCTGATGTTGTCGCTATCTTGTTGGATCTTCAAGATGATCTGCACCCCAGCGTTCGCATTGCCGCGGCCTGCGCCCTTGGGCGATTTGGGAAGGTTGATGCCCTAGAGGCGCTGAGCGAAGCGTTAGCATCGGCGCCCAACCACGAAGTAATCGATGCCTTAGCCGACATTGCCGACGACGCCGCCGTCGTGCTGCTTGGTCGGGTGGCACAAGATCGGCCCGACTTGGCCGAAGCAGTGTTATCGGCTCTTGATGAGTGTGGCTCAGCGTTGTCCGCAAAGGTGTCCGATCGGGTTCGGAGATTGTCGAGAGCTACAACCGCCATGATTGGCCCGCACGATATTGTCGTTGAGATCGATGAAATCCCCTATATCGGCAGATGCGAGTTGAAAGGGGAGACGGTGGTGGTTACCTCCGAGTTTGGCTCCAAGGCGCTGGAGGTTGGCGAATTACCGCCTGACGTCGTGGCCAAGCGCCTGCTGGCTGCACTCGTTCGTGAGGCCGAGGGCCATGTCTGACCTCCGGCCCCGTCCCTCCCGTGTTCTTCAGCGGCGCGCCCGCCGTGCGCGGCTGATCCTGATGGCGATCCTCGTCATTGGGCTCGGCGTGGCCTACTATGTTGGAGCGGTCGTGCTCGGTTAATGTCGTCGTCGTCACTCGGTTCCCTTCAATCGAAACCAGCAGTGCTGGGGATAGGTCACAACCTTCCGCGGCACGAAAGGCGAGCGGGACAGACAGTGGAAAGATTGCCCCATGTGCGCCGATTACACTCCGCCCACACACTCAAGCAGCCGACGAAGCTGGGAGGATCTCCGCACACTCGAGCGTGACTATTTTCTGCTGGCGGCATTCGGTGGCCCGTCCGAATGGCAGCCCGTCATGGAAAACCTTGGTCTTGACCGGGTAGAGGCCGCTCGCATCGCCAATGCCATGTCTCCCCTAGCCCTGCCACCGAAGTCAATTGAGGAGCGCAGTCAGCGAGAGCAAGACGCGTTGACATTCCTAGCCAATCGCCCTTTGGGCTCTGCATTGAAGGAGGCCATTGGGCGGCGTGACGGAAGTCTGGATATGCCCATAGAAGAGCCTGCGGCACAGTTCCGGGCGAGAGATGGGGCGCCACCTGATGTTCGAACAGGTGTTTTCTATCACCCCACCAATGAGATGCGGCCTCGATACGGACATGAAGGCCAGAGTCCGCGCGGCGGCGTCATGGCGACCTTGGGAGCGGTACTTAAATCCGCACGAAATACCAGCTATCACATGTTACGCGCCCTTTCCGGGATTTCGAAAAGACATCTCCTGCCTCGCATCAAAGCTATTGGCGGTGCCATTCGGACGGGCGCTGGGGAAACGTTCAGCGCCGTAGCGACCCGCATGGGAATCACGAGGTCGATCCCGCTCACGAGTATGGCTGCCGAGAACAGCGACGGCATTCCGCCCACTTCAGATCAAGATCTACGGGAAGCATCGGTCGAACGCTGGCGCCAAATGGGAGAAACCATTAAGGCCATGACCGTTGCTTCTGCTCTACGCGGCTACCCACCCGCTCTCGAATTCATCCGGATCATCGCACCGGACATAGGGCCTTTCGATGATTCGAAGATACGGGTTTCTCCGAGACGCTATCGCCATATCCAAGGGGCACTTAAGCGCGGCGATTCTCTATTCTACAGGGCCTATCGATGGGCTTTTCCGCCCGAAGGCTAGTGATGGAACCAATACGGAAAGTCGCCCCGGTGCCGGGGGCAGATGCCGACTGACTATCGTTTGCGCAAGACGTGCCTGCGGAGACGCGCATAGGTCATCCAATGGCAGAAGTTGCGAATCTCGCTCGCGAGCATGCGAAGAAAGTCATCTTTCAGACACAGAGGCATGGAACTCCCTCCCCGAGATATGCATTCAGCCATAGGTTTCATTGCCACAATAATATCAGACGATACCGCAAGTGAAGAGCCAGTTCCTCCCCCGTCATTCTGACGGACCGGAGTGGCAGGATAGTTGGATCACTCAGAAATTTTCCATGATCTTGGCCTTCTGTCCGTCGTAGTCGGCCTGGCTGATCAGGCCCTCGTCGAGAGCGGTCTTCAGCTTTCTCAGGCGATTGATCGGATCGTCGCCTCGGCTGGCAACCACCGGCTTGGAGCGATCAGAAGGAATGGGAACGGCAGGCTTCGGCCGGGCATTGGGAGTGATATTTGGCGCTCCACTGGACACCCGATAGAGAAGCCACCTCAGACCTCCGGTTACCGGACTCATGTCCAGCCCTGCGGCCGCGGACAGGATCGCCTTGATCGACGGTATGCGGATGGAATTCGATCCACAGGCCAGCGCAAGCCGTGCCGCCCAATCGCGAACGTAAAGGTCATCGAAGGCTGAAAGCCGCTGGAACAGTTCCGAGCCATGCGGATTGAGGAAATCCGATCGGGTGAAGATGAGGTTCTCGCCACTGTGGCAGTGCTTGAGCAATCCGGGTTTGAACACCAAGGCCCGCAACGACAGTTGCATCACCAGCATGGAGAAGTGATCCAGCGTCGCATCGAAATGCGTCTCGTTGCGTTCGGGGTGCTGGAAATTGATGCTGCCGAGCAAGGTGCAGGGCAGCCCGCTCAGTTCAGGAAGATACATGGAATCGTAATCGATCAGCTTCAGTCGACCATCAGGTCCGATCAGGATGTTGTCGTGTTTAAGGTCGCCATGGGCCACGCCACGGTTCAGCAGATCCAGGCAAAGCCGCGCCCAGGCCCGGCTCAGGCCAGCGATGCCACCGCGCTTGTCGCTATCACACAGGGTCTGGACCAAGGCGCCAATGGTGCGGCCAGGGACCCAAGGCATGCTGATGACCGGATATTCACCGTGCTTGGCGATGGACGACGTCACGTAGAGTTCGTCGCGGTGAAACCGGAGCGGAACCACATAGGGCGAGCCGCTGGCGCCGACGAAGCCTGCGATGGCTTGGTAGCGGCGCTCCAGATCGGGAAGATCACGGATGAAGCACTTGATCGCCAAGAGCGATCCCTCGGAATCGGTGACCCGGAATACCCCGGCGAAGTTTCCGGCGAGAAACTGCGGGTGGCCTCGGGCATCCTTGAACGGTGTCACCTGTAGAGTGGCGAACCGGGCCTTGGCGTTGGAGAGTGCCGCCTTGTAGTCCGCCAATACCGGGAACGTCACTGTTCGAACTCCGTTGCCCGATCCCGCGAAGAAGCCTCGGCGGCTTGGTTAAAAACGATGGCTGGCCGGGTGCCGATATCGAGCAGTTTGACCAGTGCGATGGCATCGGCATTGAACGCCATGCCGCGCAGGGTCGGCGTAGTTTTCAGGTCGCGCTCGAACAGTTCGCAGATGATGGCGCGATGGCGGCCCGACAACTCGCTCGACATCTCGAACAGCAGGCGGGCATAGGTGTCGTCGGGCAACTGGCCGGCGCTGGACGGGAACACCACCGGCGCGTCGTCGCCGCCGGAAATATGGCAGTTCATCAGCAGGACGTGGCCGTCATTGGTCTTCAGCCCGGTCAGCCGCCGGGCGGTCGCCAGAAGTTCTTCGTCACTGTCAACATCGTTGGCCATGCCGTCAGTAATGTTGATGACGGCCGGGGGGAATGACCCTGGATTCGCGGAAATCCAGGGTTCCAGGATCGATTGCGCCAAGCGCAGCGCTCCGTTCATCGGGGTGCTTTCCACCGCCACCGGCGCCACCCAACGCGAAACGGCGACCCGTTCGACCACCGGCTGGCCGCGAACCATGATGGTGGTTTCTTCCTCGATGGTATCGGCGTTTTCCGCCACCTCGGAGATGGGCACCAAGCTGCGCCCGGCAAGGTTCCCCAGCCAGCAGAACTCGGCGCGGTTAGTGCGCCCATAGCCGATGACGCCGATGTCGAAATAGTCCCGGACACCTTCATCACGCATACAGCGGTTGATCAACTCGTCGAGGGTTCGGTTGAGCGCATCCGCCACCACCTGGGCCCGGCTGATCGTCTGGCCGTTATCATCGACACCGAAGGTGGTGTTCATGGATTTGGATTGATCCACCAGAAAGATAAAGGCGCCGCGCTGGTCGCGGCTGATTTCCTGTGAATAGGCCACGGATCACGTCTCCTGTGGTTGAACAACGGTAGGATTTACGCTGGAGGGGATCTCTGCCGACGAAATCAGTTCATATCCGGAGCCTTGATCATGGAACAACCGGAGGCCCTGAATCTCACGCGCCATCACTTTAGCAAAGACTATGGCTCCATCAAATTTTTGGGCAAAACAGCAGGAAGTGCTGACGGCAAAAGCGCGAAGATGAGAGTGATTATTAAGATCTTTTGTTGGCAAGATATTGTTATGCTCTTGCCGACTATTGTCGAGCAGGCGAATTTGTGCAACAAGACATGTATGTATTTTTCTCTTTCCCAGAGGAGTTAGGTTATGGCTGCACAGATGGCAACAGGTATGGCTGGTGGCGCCGCCGCGAACGCCGCCGCTCCCGCAGCTGGCGGCGCGGCCATGGCTGCAGCGGCGGCTCCGGAAATCGAACGTGAGGGCGCCGCCCAGGCTGCCGGCATGAAGGCCGGTGGGGCCAAGGCCGGCGCCGCCAATGGCGCCGCCGCCAAGACCGGGGCGGCTAAGGCTGCCGCGGCAGAGGTTGAGCGCGAGGCGGTGACCGCCAAGGCTGCGGGCATGAAAGCCGCTGGAACCAAGGCGGCGGCTGGTGGTGCCAATCAGGCCGCTATGGCCGCCAAGGGAACCGGCGCAGCCACCAAGGTCGCCGCGACCGGCGTCAAGGGCAAGGCCTTGGTTGCCGCCGGTGGAGCCGGTGCTGCCGGTGCCGCGGCGGGTGCCGCCACGGGTGCTTCCGTCACTGCCAGCCCCATCGCCGCCGCAACCAGCAGCAGCGCCATGCTGTCCGCCAAGGGCGTCAGCTTGGGCCTCGGCCTGGGGCTGGGCGCCTGGGGGCCGGTGCTGCTGGGCGTGGTCGGAGTGGCGGGCGCCATCGCCCTCTATGGATATTACAAGAACCGCAATGCCGAGCCGGCTGCGGCCGAAGCCGTCTGAAGGAGGACGAAATGACCGCACAGACTATCGGGTTGTCGCAAGAAACCGGAACCAGTTACAAGCCGCTGGTGATGGCTGCCCTCAGCTATCTCGGCATTCTTTGTTTTGTGCCTTTGATGCGCAACAAGGATGACGAATACGTTCAGTTCCATGCCAAGCAAGGGCTGGTGCTGTGGATGATCGCGGTCCTTTCCATGTTCGTGCTGGAAATTCCCGGCATCGGAAAGTGGTTCTTCGGCTTCTCGTCCATGCTGGTTCTCGTGCTGTCGGTGGCCGGGCTGGCCTCGGTGGCATTCCGCCGCGCCTGGAAGCTGCCGCTGGTCGGGTATATCGCCGACCGCATCTGAGACTGCTGAACGGATCCGCCGCGCCGAGATGACTCCATGGGGTCATCTCGGCGTTGGCGTTATTGTGGGGCGTTTCTGGTCACATACGGCGCCACCAATCGAGGGTGCCGCGCAGCAAGGCGGGGCCGCTATCGACAATTTCGATGATGCCCATGGCCATTGCGGCCAGCCCCAGCAGAATGCCTATCTTCAGCCAGCCGTTCCGAGGCAGTTGATCGCGAGAGATCATTGCCGCATCCCCACGGCGGGGGTCAGCCACAATCGGTGCGGCCGCCGTTTCGCTTGGCGCCGCAACTGCATCCACCGCCACACGACGCTCCGTCGGACGGCCGCCACATCCGCCACAGATGACGGATGACCACGAAGGCCGCCCCCGCTCCCACGACGGTGATGGCGCCCAAATCCCAGAGTGATCCCCAAGCCATGGCGCAACGCTTCTTTTATCAGGAGGTGGCGGAGCAACTCCGCCACCCGAACAAGCCTACAGGAAAGTCCCGCCGATGCGGCTGGCGGCCAGGGCCAGCAACCAGGCAAAGGTCAGGGAATAGGCCACCGAGAACCCGGCCCACCGCCAGCTCTGCGCCTCCTTGCCGATGATGGCGATGGTGGACAGGCAAGGCGCGTAGAGCAAGGTGAAGATCATGAAGGCGATGGCCGTGGCGGGCGGCATGGCGCCCCTCAAGGTCTCGGTCAGCTGGTCCGACCCCTTCTCCTGGGCATAGATGACGGCATAGGTCGCCACCACCACTTCCTTGGCGACAAAGCCGGTCATGATGGCCGCCGAATCCCGCCAGGAAAAGCCCAGCGGCTGGAATAGCGGCGTCACCGCGATGGCCGAACGCCCCAGATAGCTCTTTTCCAGTTTCTCCTGCGCCTGGGCACTTTTCAGCGTCTTCAGCGCTGTTTCCTTTTCCGGGCTGTCGGGAAGCGCGGTCTGTTCGGCGATGACGGTCTCGAAATCCTGGGAATAGGTGATGTCGCGGGGGAATTCCTGGAGGAACCAGATCACGATGGAGCCCACCAGGATAACGCCGGTGACCTTGGCGACGAAGCCCTGAGCGCTGTCCCACATATGGTGCAGCACCGAATGCAGGGTCGGCAGACGATAGGGCGGTAGCTCCATCACGAAGGCGTCGCCACCGCTGCCGGGAATGATGCGATTGAGCAAAACCGCCGACAACATGGCGGCGGCGAGGGATAGCATATAGATGCCGAAGACCACGGTCCCGGCGATATCGGCGAAGAAAGCTCCGGCGAACAGGATGAAAACCGGCAGGCGGGCTGAGCAGTTCATGAACGGCGCGATCAGCATGGCGATCAACCGTGCCCGCTTGTTGGTGATGACGCGGGTGGCCATGACGGCGGGGACATTACAGCCGAACCCGGCCACCATGGGGATCAGGGTGGTGCCGTGCAGGCCGAAATGGTGCATCACCCGGTCCATCAGGAAGCTGGCGCGGGCCAGATAGCCGGTGCCGCTGAGGATGGCCATGAAGAAGAACAGGATGACGATATTGGGCAGGAACACAATGGTTCCGCCAACGCCGGCCATGACGCCGTTGACAACGAGATCATGGAACATGCCCTCGGGCAGCGTCTTGTCCACCAGATCGGTGGCCAGTTGCACCCCGGCCTTGATCCAGTCGGTGGGAATGGCGCCCAGGGTGAACGTAGCCTCGAACATGACCCACAGGATGCCCAGCAGCAAGGGAAGGCCCAGAGTGCGGTTCAGGAAGAAATCGTCGAGGATACGGGTCAGCTTGAACCCGGCGGTGGGATCGCCATCCTGCTGGCGGACTTCTCGCAGCAGGCCGTTGGAAAAGGCGAACCGCGCCGAGGCCAACAGGCTGGCGGTGTCTTCATCATGCTCGTGGGCCAGGGCCGATTGCTCGCCCTTGATCTCCTCGACCAGTTCGACATGGTTGCTTTCGTGGCGCAACACCTCGTCATCGCCTTCCAGCATCTTGATCGCCAGCCAGCGCGAGCGCACCGGGCTCAGCTCCTGGGGGTGCAGCTTGGACAGATGCTGCTGGACGCGCTCGATGGCCGCCTCCAGGTGGCTGTCATAGTGCAGCCGCAGCGGGGCGGCGGCGGGAGTTGTCGAGGCCATGGCCGCCACCGCGTCCAGCAGGGCATCGATGCCCTCCTTCTTCAGGGCGCAGGTCTCCACCACCGGCGATCCGAGGGCCGAGGCCAATAGGGCGGTGTCGATGCGAATACCGGCCCGCCGGACCTCGTCCATCATGTTCAGCACGGTGATGCGGGGCAGCCCGGTCTCGATCAGCTGGGTGGTCAGGAACAGGCTGCGGTCCAGATGGCCGGCATCCAGCACGTTGACGATGATGTCGGGTTCCTCGCCGTGAATATAGTCGCAGCCGACCTTCTCCTCCGGCGATTGCGACGAGGTGGAAAAAATGCCCGGCACATCGACGATGCGTAAGGGAACCCCGCCATGGGTAATCTCGCGCACATTCAAAGAGGTCGTCACCCGCTGATAGTTGGCGACGGCGGATTGGGCGCCCGTCAGGGCATTGAACAAGCTGGTGGAACCGGCATTGGGGTTACCCACCAGTGCCACGGTGACGGGGGATTTCATGTGCGGCTACCCTTGGATCGAGGTCGGTGGGGTGATTATTTGACGCGGATGCGGATCTGCCGGGCCTCGGCATTGCGCAGGCCCAGGCTGTAGCCCATCAGGCTGTAGATGCGCGGATCACCTAAAGGGGCAGAACGATCCAGCGTAACGGGAGTGCCGGCCACGACGCCAAGAGACTGCATACGGCGCTTGAAAACGCCGTCCTCGGTTTCGATCTTGACGATCTCACCCTGCTGCTCGGGACGAAGGTCGGCAAGGCTGAGAGTGTCGGAATTCATCTGCTGCGCCACGGGACGGCTCCTCTGAAATATGGCATCGCGGCCCTGGATGATTTTCTGGCTGTCCAGGGCCGGCACGAAAGCGGTTAGAGCTTGAAAGTCGCAGGAATGCCTGGCGAGTCCTTGTCCTGGTTGATGGAATAGGCAGCCTCACCGAACCATACCGGGGGAGAATCGAAGGAGAAATCCGTGCAGCTGCGATCGCGCTTCTGGGCATCGTTGCCGGAGAATACAGCGGCCGTCAGGCTGATCTCTTCGGTGGGCTTGACCTTCAGGCGGGTGCCCGTGTCAGCCAGGGGGTAGCCACCACCGCCCGATGGCGTGTTGGCGGCATGGATGGCTGGCCAGCCGAGAGCGCGCCGATTGATGCCGTCCGAGGGATTGCCAAGAGTTTCTGCGGTGCAGGTGGCGGTCAGCTTCTCACGATCCCAGAACCCCTTTTCTACCTCAGCAGCGACTTCATTTGCAGCGGCCGGTAAAACGGCAAGGAAGAGGGAGGGAAGGACAAGGGCTCCAGCCAATACATTCGATAAACTGGCGATCTTCTTCATTGGGAACCCAGCAGAATTATGCAGTGCGACTGGCTCGCATCTTCAATAGCGCAGATCCCCCCTCCTGACAAGACTCTATATGGGAGGTCATGCCCCGCCCAACAGCATGCCGCTGGGGGTAAAAAGGGGGCACGGATATCGCCATCAGCCGTTCTCGTGGAGGACGGAGCACCAAAATTCATACCATCGTGGACGTGCGTGGATTGCCGGTGAAATTGCTGCTAACGCCGAGCAAAACCTCCGACAAGGCGGCGGCCCCGACCATGCTTGAGGGCTTACCGACGGCTCAGGCATTTGTCGGCGACCGAGGTTATGACTGGCAGGCCCTCGTCGATCCGGTCAAATCCAATGGCTGCCGCGCCCTCAGGAAAAAAATGAGAGGAGTCGTTTGGTGGGTGGCTTGGCCGGAACGGCCTCGACTTTTGCCGCCGCCTTCAATAGGGCTTCCATGGCGGCGATCCCGATCATAGGAGCCTTGGCAGCCTTGATCAGATGTTCCGTCCAGTCGCGGACATGGAAGTCCGGGCTGAGCGCCCATTGCCGCAACAGATCCGAACTGTCCGGCCGGGTGAAATCGCTTTTGGTCAGGACGAGATTCTCGCCGTTGTGATGACGCTTCAGCAAATCGGGCTGGAAGGTCAAGGCCCGCAGGGACAGCAAAATCACCAGCATGGAAAAATGGTCGATGGTCCCGTCGAAATGCCGGACCTCACGCCGGGGGTGCTGGAAATTGACGCCCCCCAGCATGGTCGAGGCCAGCCCCTTCAACTCCGGCAGATACATGGAATCATAGTCGATCAGCTTCAGGGCGCCATCCTGTCCGACCAGGACGTTGTCGTGCTTCAGATCGCCATGGGCGACGCCCCGTTGCAGCAAATCCAGGCACAGACGACTCCACGCCCGGGTCAATCCGGCCAGGGCGGGAGCGTTTTCCCGCTGACACAGGATCTGGACGACGGCCCCCAGGCCCCGACCCTCGACCCAGGGCATGGTCACCACCGCGTAATCGGCATGGGGGGCGACGCTGGAGGTCACGAAGACCTCCGCCGGAAGAAACCGCAGGGGCACCACATAGGGGCATTGGGCGGTCCGGCAGAACTTAGCCACGGCGGCATAGCGGCGCGGCAGATCCGAGACTTCGCGGGTGAAGCATTTGACCGCCACATGCTCCCCCTCCGGGGTCACCATCTTGAACACCCCGGCGAAGTTTCCCGCCAGGAAGACCGGACTGCAGCGGGCATCCAGATGTGGCCGGACGTCCAGGGTCGCGAAACGCCCTTTGGCGTTGGCGATGGCTGCCTTGTAATCGTTGATCAGGGGAAGCGGCATGGCGAATTACCGGGGCCGGGCAAGATCGACGTCGATCATGATCAACGTGCAATCGTCATTGGCCAGCAGCCCCTTGCCGCACAGGGCGCGGACCCGATCGGCGAAGGCTTGATCGGATTTGAGGCAATCGCGCAGGTCCGTCAGCTCGGCGGACAGGCCGGGCCCCGGCGTGGCGCGATGGGCACGGGCGGCCGTGGCAAGCTTGCTCTCGCCGGTGCCGGACAGCCGCTGGAATTCTCCCGCCAGCCCCGCCGCCGCCGCGGGGCGGGGCTGACCGGCCAGGGTCCGCAGCAGCAGATACTGGCCGATCCCGTCCGACGCCAGCACCACCGTCGCCCGATCCGGCAATACCATTTCCCCGGCATGGAATCCGGAATCGTGTGGCAGATCCTTCCAGTTGAGCAAGAAGGGCGCTCGATCCAGCGCCGATAAACTGGCGGGATAACAGGTCGCCAGGACAGGCTGGCGCCCGGTGCGGTCGAACACCATCATCTGGCTGTCGCCATAGCCCATCCATCGCAGCCGGACCCGGCCCTGACGATGGACGAGCCAGCCGGCCGCCAGCGTGGCGAACGAGCCTTCCCGGATGAACTTGCTGTACCGGGCGGGAGTGGCCTTGGACAAGGCGGCGTATTCCGAGCGAAAGCCCAGGCAGAACCCGTCCATCCACTGGTTCAGCGCATTCACCCCGGCGATGGGGGTCTTGGGCAGGCGGCTCACCAGCGTTTCGGCCCAGGGGCCGCAGAACAGCCCCGCCCCTCCGGCTCCGTCGGAGACGGCGGCCAGCAGGCCGTTGGGAATCCGAGCCAGCCGCAGCCGGTCTTCGTTTTGCCGCCACCGCAGCCTGTCGCCATCGGCGTAGCTGTCGTTGCGGGGCTTGACGATCGAGCGGCCCTGGGCCGTCCAAGTGAGCATGGGGGTAGCGCGCCGAATCAAGGGCGGATCAGCCTTGATCGCCATATTCGATCCGCACGGACGGTTCTTCCAGCACGAAGGAATCCTCGATCAGGGATGCGGCCTCAATTCCCGGCGGCGTGAAGGGCTCCATGGCCACCGACAGGCCGATGGCCTGACGGGTGCCGATATCCAGCAGCTTGAGCAACGCCACGGCATCGGCGTTGAAAGCCATGCCCTTGATGGAAGGGGTGCGGCCGGGGTCACGGTCGAAGATTTCGCAGATGACGGCGCGATGGCGATTGGACAATTCGCTCGACATCTCGAACAGCAGCTTGGCATAGGGGTCGCGGGGCAGTTCCGCCGCCGAAGCGGGGAACACCACCGATGCATCGCTGCCGCCCGCGATATGGCAGTTGATGAGCAAGACATTGCCGTCGCCGGTCGTCAGCCCGGTCAGCTTGCGCGCCGTGGCCAGAAGCTCGGCATCGGAATTGACGTCGTTGGCCATGCCGTCGGTAATGTTGATGACCACCGGCGGGAACGAATCCGGATTGTTGCGCACCCATTCCGCCAAGGTGGCATGGGCCAGACCGAACGCGGCGTTCATGGGGGTGCTGTCCACTCCCACCGGATCGATCCAGCGCGACAAGGTGATGCGCTCGATCAGCACCTGCCCGCGCATCTCAGTTTCGATCTCCACTTCCTCGATCTCGGCCTTGGCCGCCACTTCCGGAATGGGAACCAGCCGACGACCCGCCAAGCCGCCGCGCCAGCAGAATTCCGGGCGATTGGTGCGGCCGTAGCCGATGATCCCGATGTCGAAATAATCGCGCACGCCTTCATCGCGCATGCAGCGGTTGACCAGTTCCTCCAAGGTGCCGTTCAAGGCATTGGCCACCACCTCGGCGCGGCTGACCATCTTTCCCGACCGATCGGGACCGAAGGGCTTGTTCATGGATCGGGACTGATCGACCATGAACAAGAAGACTCCCTTGCACTCCCTGCTGATTTCCTGGGAATAGCTCATGCTTGCCTCCTGCCCGCCGATCACCGTCGCTGGCCCATCAAGGACCGGACAAACCCTGATTTCGGGCGATAGCATAATGCCGCCGCCATGTACACCGCCATGTTCAACAATGCAGCATCGTGTTGACGAAGCATAGGATTGTGATAATCATACGCAATTTCAGTCATTGACGCATCGACGCCCAACCCATATCAATGGATTGTTTCGAAGGTATCCCGCCGTTCGCCTTGCTGTTACTATAAGGGGAACGCCTGCGGGGCGGCGCATTGGGATGGCGATTGCGGCCATCATGGGAGATGTCCTTATGTTGATGGGGTTTAACAAGGCAGCCTTCGGCAA
Organism: Magnetospirillum sp. ME-1; assembly: GCF_002105535.1. Classification (GTDB taxonomy): domain Bacteria; phylum Pseudomonadota; class Alphaproteobacteria; order Rhodospirillales; family Magnetospirillaceae; genus Phaeospirillum. The sequence goes on from NZ_CP015848.1 coordinate 435,030, forward strand.
GTTGAATTCCGCCTCCCGCGCGGCCTTGATCGGCGCGGTCATTTGGGCTGTCCTGTCCATCGTCTATCTGACCATTTTCAATGGTTGGAAAAATCTCTTCACCATGCTTCCCCATGAATTCTTCATCGTGCTGCTGTCCATCGCCTTGCCGATCGGACTGACCGTCCTGATTCTCATGCTCTCGCGGATCGTGAAAAGCGTGGACACCTTGAAATCCGAGGTGACAACCCTGTCCCGGAACGATGTGTCGTCGGAGGGCTCCGTGGCCATGCTGGCCGACCTGTTCCGCGAGCATCGCGCCGCCATCGTCGCCCAGGTGGAGGCCCAGGTGGAAGCGACCACCCAGCTGATCCGGCTGAACCAGGAGGGCCGCGCCCTTGCCGCGCCCGCGCAGGCATCCGGCACCGACGAGGCCATGACCTTGCTGGCCCAGCTGTTCCGCGAGCATCGCGAGGCGGTGGCCGCCCAGTTGGAGGCCCAGGCATCGGCCACCGCCCAGCTGGTCCAGGTGACCCGCGACAGCCGCGACGGCATCGTCGATGAGCTGCGCTCCCAGCGGGTGCTGTCGCAAGAGATCACCCAGGAATTGTCCCAGATCACCCAAAGCCGCACCGTCGCGCCAGCGCCCCCCGGCCTCGACCCGTCGCAGCGGATCGACCGCATGCGGGCCTTGGCCGAGGTTCTGGGGCTGGCCCTCAACGATCTGTCCATGACCGCCACCCAGGTGCTGACCGAACATCTGAACGCCGCCCATGGCGACCGGGACGGAACGCGGAAATTCATCTCGACCCTGACCACCGCCTATTTCGCCGGCGACAAGAACGTCTTTTTCCGCAGCTTGGTCCAAGAAGCAGTCAACCGCTCGGAACAGCTGCGCCGTTGCGCCGAGGACACCGAAAGCGTCCGCCAGCAGATTTCCAAAATCTTGCGCGAAGCCCGCGAGATCCGCTCCCTGGTGGCCGCCTGCGATCCCAACGACCTCGTCCGTATCGTCTTCGAGGACGGCGAGTTGTGGGCCTTGGAAAAAGCCCTAGCCGAACACTTCCTGATCGACGGAAGCCCCGTCTGGACGGAAACCGCGCCCGATTCCGGCATGGACTGATGGGCTATGGTCATTCCATTCCGAACCGGGATATGAGAAACTTCCGCCTCGACAGTTTGGAGCCGTTCTTATAAGCGGCCACCCCCGACGCCAAAGCACAAACCGGTTAAACACTTTGCCATCGATCGAGTCCCCGTGAGCAGTAAGGCCGTTGCACATCCCAATATCGCGGTTTGGATCATGGCGCTGGGCATTGCCTTCAGCATGGCCCTGGTCCTGACCGCCGTGTTCAACGCCAATCCCTGGGAGGACCACACCTACGATCTGGCCCCGCCCATCGTCGCCGGAATGCCCGCCCCCCATCGCGACGGCCGCGAGAAGATGGTCTGCTCCAGCTGCCACATCGTCACCCCCCCGGCCATCGGCACCGGACCGGGATCGGGAACCCTGCCCATCGTCCAGGGAACCCCGGCGCCCCATGTGGACGGCCGCGAAAAAATGCCCTGCGCCAGCTGCCACACCATCGTGAAGAAAGGCAGCGTCGCCAAGGGCGCCAAGGCGGCGCCGCTTCCGGCGGCGGTCACACCGGGCATGCCCCTGCCCGAGGCGGTGAGCGTGGCCCTGGCGGTAGCTCCGGCCCCCGCCGCCGTCCCCCTGGGCAATGAAGCCCACGAACGGATGGTGCCCTTCCGCTATCAGGGCAAGGTCGTGAGCATCGCCGGAGCCGGAGCCCGCTCAGTCTGGGGCGACATCTACATCCAGATCAACGACGGCATCAATCCGCCCATCTGGATCGACCTGGCCCCGCGCTGGTATCTGCAGGCCGAGGGCTGCGTGGTTCGTCCCGGCATGTTCGTCAAGGGCACCGCCTTCCGCGATCCGACCCAAGCCGCCGCAGGACTGGATTACGCCATGAGCGTCATGGCCAACGGCGAAATCTGCGCCTTGCGCGACAATCACCTCAACGGCCTTTGGGCGAATGCGGGAGGCATGGATGCCGAGGAACGCTGAGGCTCCGGCCAAGGGGACGACGGCGGACGACTTCGCCCCCACCCAATGGAACATCATCTATCTGCTGATGACCGTGGGCGCCCTGATGGCGGCGCTTTCCATTTCCATCCAGCCCCTGCTGCTGGACAAGATCTTCGGCATCGCCTTCGAAAAGGAAGGCGCCGTCAACGCCGATATCCAGGTGGTGGCGGAAATCGTCTCCATCGTCTGTGTGGGCTGGTTCGGCCTGCTGTCCGATCGCATCGGCCGGGTGCGGATCATCGCCCTGGGCTTCCTGATCGCCGTGGTCGGCGCGGCGGTATCGCTGCTCAGCCTTCAGGTAGGACTGGCCTTCGGCGCCGCCGGTCTGGTGCTGTTCTATCTGACCCGGGTGCTGCTGACCGTGGGCGCCGATACCGTCCAGTTGCAGCTGTCCACCCTGGTGGGCGATGTGTCGTCGCGCGCCAACCGGCCGCGCCTCATGGGGAATCTGGTCTTCATGATGGTGTTCGGCGGCACCATGCTGGCCGCCATCGTCATGCAGATGGCCGATTATCCCGGCGGCGTCTTCCTCATCATGTGCCTGCCGCTGCTGGCCGGAATCGCCGGTTTCCAGCTGACGCGGCGCAATCTGCGGGACGTGGCCCCGCCCCAGCCGGCCTCGGAAGACGACGAACATCCGCTGCGGCAGGTCTGGACGGTGATCACCAGCGATCCGCGCATGCAGCTGGCCTTCGCCGCCGCCTTCTACACCCGCGCCGACGTGATCATCCTCAGCCTGTTCTTCTCGCTGTGGTGCATTTCCGTTTCCGATCTGGTGGGGGTGACCCGCACCTTCGCCACCGCCCATGCCGCCGTGATGATCGGCCTGCTGGGGCTGGCGGTGCTGGCGGCGGTGCCGCTATGGCGCAGCTTCATCGAACGGCACAGCCGCATTTCCGCCATCGGCGCCAGCCTGTCCCTGGCGGCGCTGGGCTATATCTGGCTGGGCATGTTCGCCAATCCCTTCAACTGGCTGGTGGCGCTGCCGCTGCTGATGGTGGGAATCGGCCATGCGGGATGTTTCGTGACCCTTCAGGTTCTGACCGTGGACGCCTCGCCCAAGCCGATCCTGGGGGCCATGGTGGGAGCCGGTTATCTGGTCGGCGGCCTGGGAACCGTCATGCTGGTCCAAAGCGGCGGCTATTATTTCGACGCCCTCGGCCCCCGCGCCCCGTTCATCTTGATGGGAACGGGCAAGATGCTGGTGACCCTTTACGCCGCCTGGCTGCTGGCCAACGGCATCGACGAAACCTGCGACCATCATCTGAAATCGGCCCGCACAGTGGATTGGAAGCCGCTGGTATTCCTGACCGCCGCACTGCCCTTCGTCTGGCTGGTGGGACGCAGCGTCATCGAGGGCTATATCTCCAACGGGTCCCTGGGCGAGGCCCCCGTCGGCTTCGTCAACCGCTATCTCGGCGATTGGGCCTTCACCTTCTTGATTATTTCCCTGGCCATGCGTCCGGTCCAGGAAATCACCGGCATCAAGACCCTGGCCAAATACCGGCGCATGATCGGGCTGTTCGCCTTTTTCTACGCGGTGATGCACGTCTTGGCCTATGTCGCCTTGGAATGGGCGCTCAATCTGGGCGACATGATGGGCGACATCTACAAGCGGCCGTTCATCTTGCTCGGTCTGGTGGCGTTCGCGCTGCTGATTCCACTGGCCTTCACCTCGGCCAACAGCCAGATCAAGCGGATCGGCGGCAAGCGCTGGAAGAAACTGCACAGTGCTACTTATGTGATCAACGCCCTGGTGGCGCTCCACTTCATCCTTGCCGCCAATCACGAAAACGGCGAACCCTATGTCTATGCGGCGGCCGTCATCGTTTTGCTGTGGTATCGCTTTCACCAGTGGCGGGGCGGGAACGTGCTGCGCGCCCTGCGGATCGGCTGATGAGGCTGGACACGCGGCGCATGTCTTATCGGCGGTGATGGTGCGATGACGATAGTCCGTCCGAGAATAGTGGTGATCGGCGTCGGCGGAGCCGGCGGCAACGCCGTCAACAACATGATCCAGTCCAAGATCGAGGGCGTGGAATTCATCATCGCCAATACGGACGCCCAGGCGCTGGGGCTGAGCCTGACCGAGCGACGCATCCAACTCGGCGGCCGGGTCACCCAGGGATTGGGCGCCGGTTCGCGCCCGGACGTGGGCCGCGCCGCCGCGGAAGAAAGTCTCGAAGACATCCAAGACCTGATCGGCGACGCCCATATGGTGTTCATCACCGCCGGCATGGGCGGCGGCACCGGGTCGGGCGCGGCACCGGTCATCGCCAGGGCCGCCCGCGAACAGGGGATCCTTACCATCGGCGTGGTGACCAAGCCGTTCCACTTCGAAGGCAAGCACCGCATGCACACCGCCGATCTCGGCATTGAAGCCCTGCAAGAAGAGCTCGATACCCTGATCATCATCCCCAATCAGAACCTGTTCCGCGTCGCCACCGAGCGCACCACCTTCGCCGACGCCTTCAAGATGGCCGACGGCGTGCTCAATTCCGGGGTGCGCAGCGTCACCGATCTGGTGGTGATGCCCGGCCTGATCAACCTGGATTTCGCCGATATCCGCATCGTCATGAGCGAAATGGGCAAGGCCATCATGGGCACCGGCGAGGCCGCCGGCGAAAAGCGCGCGATCGACGCCGCCGAGGCCGCCATCTCCAACCCGCTGCTGGGCGACACCTCCATAAAGGGGGCCAAGGGCGTCCTGATCAACATCACCGGCGGCATGGACATGACCTTGTTCGAGGTGGACTCGGCCGCTAACCGCATCCGCGAGGAAGTGGCCGCCGAGGCCAACATCATTTTCGGATCCACCTTCGACGACGCCCTGGCCGGCAAGATGCGGGTTTCGGTGGTAGCCACCGGAATCGCCTGACGAAACGCCCCGCCGCCCTGCGGCCGATTACGGCATCACTCGCCGCGGGGGGCGAAAATGATCACCAGGGCGCCCGCCAGGCAGAAGGCGGCGCCCAGAACGTCCCACCGGTCCGGCGGGCTCTCTTCCACCGCCCACATCCACACCAACGACGACAAAATGTAGATGCCGCCATAGGCCGCATAGGCGCGACCGGCGAAATCGGCATCGACCCGGGTCAAGGCCCAGGCGAACAGGGCCAGACTGGCCATCCCCGGAGCCAGCCAGAAGGGCGATTTGCCCAGCCGGAGCCAGGCCCAGAACGCGAAGCAACCGCCGATCTCGGCGAAAGCGGCCAGAAGGTATGTCGGAATGGCCCACATCCTGATTTCATCCCCTTTTTCCCGGAAATTATAGCCGGACCACAGCACCGCCCGCCCCCGCGGCAAGCCGGATGAAGGCCGATTGCCATGAGCCGATCGGGAAGCCCCCCTAAAGCCTTTTGCGTCGAATGTGACGCAAAAGGCTATAATCTTATGTATGCCCTCGCCGGGCCCAAACCTACGGTTTGCTTGGCCGCTCGCTCAATGCTCGCCAAAGCGGTTTGCGCCAGATAAAGCGCAAACCGCTTTAGCCGCAAGACGCCCCGTCGCAGGGATGGACCTCCACCGTGACATGGCTGAGTTCGTGAACCTCGGCCAGCAGCGTCTTGTAATGGCCCGGCTCGCGCGGGGTGTGGGTCACCAGCGAGACGATGGCCCCCCAATGGCCCGGCCCGATCTGCCAGAGATGAAGATCGGACAGCCGGTTGTCGGCATCGCCCTCGATGGCGGCGCGGACTTCCTCCGGCAGCTCCCGGTCGTCGCTGTGATCCAGCAAGACCGAACCGGTCTTGCGCATCAAGCCCCAGGCCCATTTGCCGATGACGGCGGCCCCGACCAATCCCATCATGGGATCCATCCACCACCACCCCAGATATTTCCCCAGCAGCAGGGCGGCGATGGCCAACACCGAGGTGAGGACGTCTGCCAGGACATGGATATAGGCGGCCTGGAGATTGTGGTCGTGATGGTCGCGATGATGGTCGTGATCGTGGTGGTGGCCGCAGTGATCATGGTCGTCGCCGAGGCCGTGTCCGCCCAAAATCCCGGCGCTGACCACGTTGACGACCAACCCGATGACGGCGACCATCAGGGCCTCGTCGAAGGCGATGGCTTGGACCGTCATCAGGCGGTTTGCCGATTCCCACACCATCAGCAGCGCCACCATGCAAAGGATAATGGCGCTGGTAAAGCCGCCCAGCGTCCCGACCTTGCCGGTGCCGAAGGTAAAGCGCTGGTCGTCGGCGTGACTGCGGGCGAAGGTATAGGCGAAGGCGGCGATTCCCAAGGCCCCGGCATGGGTGGACATATGCCAGCCGTCGGCCAGCAGTGCCATGGAGTTGAAGATCGTGCCCGCCGCGATCTCGGCCACCATCATGACGATGGTCAGAGCCACCACGATCTTGGTCCGACGTTCGGCGGATGCTTCCAGGCCCGATTGGAAATGGTGGCTGTGTTGCCATGACGACAGATTGTGAACATGCATGATCGCCCCTCCATCCCTAGGCAAGCCTCTGTTTCAAGGTATTCGACGACGAGGATAAGCCCATGCCGTCCTCGGACCTCTGAGTAACGCCGGCCTTCAGCAAGCGCAATCCATTGAAGGCCACCAGAAGGGCCGCTCCCATATCCGCCGCGATGGCTCCCCACAGGGTCGCGATGTCCAAAATCGCCAGCACCATGAACACCGCCTTCAGGGTGATGGCGAAACCGATATTCTGGCGGATGACCGTCATCATCCGGCGGGAATGGCCGATCAGCCAGGCCAACCTGGTCAGATCGTCGGACATCAGCGCCAGATCCGAGGTTTCGATGGCGGTATCGGTTCCGGCGGCCCCCATGGCGATACCCAGGGACGACCGGGCCATGGCGGGGGCGTCGTTGACTCCGTCTCCCACCATGGCGACGGTTCCGAATTGCCGGGCGAGATCGTCCATGGCCTCGCTTTTGTCCTCGGGCAGCAGTTCCGCCAGGACGAGATCGAAGCCCAGGGCAGCGGCTACCCGCTCGCCGGTGGCGGCGTTGTCTCCGGTCAGCATGATCAGTTTGCCCACCCCGGCCCGGCGCAGGCCCGCCAGCGCCGTCGCAGCTTCCGGACGAATGGGATCGGACAGGGCGATCAGCCCGCGTACCCCGGCGGCATCCCCCACCGCCACCACCGACCGCCCCCCTTCCGCCAAGGCCAGGGCCGCCTCGCGCACGGCAGGCGTCTCGGCACCCCGCTCCATCGCGTAACGATGGGAGCCCAGCCACACCGCCTCGCCATCGACGACCCCGCACATCCCCTTGCCGGGCAGGGACTGGACGGATTCGGCCGGAGTCGGAGCAATGCCCCCGGCGGCGGCGTGATCGAGGATGGCCCGGCCCAGCGGGTGGGTGCTGCGCGCCTCCAGCGCCGCCGCAAGCCGCAAGATGCGGCCCTCGTCGCCGCCGTCCAGCGCCATCACCCGTTCGACACCGGGGCGGCCCGAAGTCACGGTTCCCGTCTTGTCGAAGGCGATGGCGGACAGCCGCGACGCCGTTTCAAGATATTCCCCGCCCTTGACCAGCACACCGGCCCGCGCCGCCGAGGCCATGGCGGCCACCACCGTCAGCGGCGTCGAGATCACCAGGGCGCAGGGGCATGAAATGACCAGCAACACCAACGAGCGGTAGATCCATTCGGACCAGTCCAGGCCGAGCGCCAGCGGCGGCAGCACCGCCACCGCCACGGCACCGGCCAGGACGACGGGGGTATAGATCGCGGCGAAGCGATCGACCCAGCGCTCCACCTTGGATCGCTTGCCCTGGGCCTCCTCCACCAGCCGGGCCACCTTGGCCAGGGTAGTTTCACCGGCCGGCTTAAGGTTTTGCACCTCCAAGACGCCGTCGGCATTGATGGTGCCCGCGAAAACCTCCGTGCCCACGCTTTTCAGCACCGGCACGCTTTCCCCGGTGATCGGCGCCTGATCCACCATGCTTTCGCCCACCAGGACGCGGCCGTCCAGGGGAATGCGTTCACCCGGCAGCACGACGAAGACGGCCCCCACGGGTACATCCTCTGGCGCCACCAGGGATTCGGCTCCGTCGGTTCCCTTTACCCGCGCCATGGGCGGGGTGAGGTCCATCAGCGAGGCGATAGCCCGGCGGGCGCGCTCGGCGCTCCAGCTCTCCAGCGCCAGGGACAGCGCGAACAGCGCCGAAACGGTAGCCGCCTCCATCCAGTCCCCCAGTGCCATGGCACCGAAGACCGCGACGCTCATCAACAAATTCATGTCCGGCCGCAGCGAGCGAACGGCATGCAGTGCCTTGGGCAGCACCATCCACAAACCCACCGCCACGGCCACGGCCTCGGCGATCTGGGCGGGGAGCGGCACTTTGACCGCCTGGTCGAGAATCAGCCCCAGCAGCGCGGCGCCGCCGCTGAGCCCCGCCAGAACCGCCTGAAGCAACCGGCGCGAGGAATTGGCCTTGTCGCGCTCGGCCACGCTGGTGCGTTCCCACGGCTCCGCCCCCATTCCCGTGCGCGAAACGGCGGCGATCACCGCGTCGGCGTCGATATCGGCCCGGACGATCATCTTGCCGTTGAGCAGATCGAAGCTCAGGCGCTCGTCCCCCCCGGCCAGCGGGCCGACGGCCGCCTTCAGCGTCCGCACCTCCTCGACGCAGCACATGCCGGTGATGCGGAAGGCCCGGGACTTACCCGGCCGAGGCGGCTGGAGCGCCGCAGTGGGAAGAACCGCTGACGCGCCCCCGCCGCAACATTTGCTGGTGCAGCAAGATTTGGCTTCCGACATGACCCGAACTCCTTCGACGCGGTCCGTGATCGCGCTGGACAATCACCCGATTCAAGTGGAGCATGGACCCTGGAGCCACTACAGAGTCAACGGAAAATCATGACGCTTCAGCCCTTCAATATCGGCGGCCTCAGCCGGCAGACCGGCGTCAACATCGAAACCATCCGCTATTACGAGAAGATCGGGCTACTGCCGCCGCCGGCACGGAGCCAGGGCGGCTTTCGTCAATATGAGGACCACCATCTTCAGCGGCTCCGCTTCATTCGCCGGGGCCGCGATCTGGGCTTTTCCATCGATTCCATCCGTGCCCTGCTGACTCTGGCCGAACGACCCGATTCCCCGTGCGAAGGTGCCGATCAGATGGTTCTCCTCCATCTTGACGAGGTGGAACGCAAAATTGCCGACCTCACCCTTTTGCGCGACGAATTGCGGAAGATGAAGAATTGCTGCGGACAGGTGGTCGCCCAATGCCAGATCATCGGCTCACTGACCGCCCCCGGCTCCGCACAGCAGGACGCTATATGACCGCGACGGCAGCGAAACGCGCGGTTGCGCTCTCGCGCTTTGCCAACCTCTCCCTTGATGGTACCGTTCCCCCTGAACCGGCAGGAAAAATCGGATGAGACGGCCATGATTTCTCGAATCGAACAACGTTGCATCGACAAGAACATGAAGATGACCGGCCAGCGCCGGGTCATCGCCCGCGTCCTGTCCGAGTCCTCCGACCATCCGGATGTGGAGGAAGTCTACCGCCGGGCGGCCGAGATCGATCCCCATATCAGCATCGCCACGGTCTATCGCACCGTGCGGCTGTTCGAGGAAACGGCCATCTTGAAGCGGCACGATTTCGGCGACGGCCGCGCCCGCTACGAAGAAGCTGACGGTGATCACCACGATCACCTGATCGACCTGAAAACCGGCAAGGTCATCGAATTCTCCAGCGAGGAGATCGAATCCCTGCAAAAGGAAATCGCCACGCGCTACGGCTACCGGGTCGTGGGCCACCGCCTGGAGCTGTTCGGAGTTCCGCTGGCCGCCGACGAAACCGCCGACTGAGGCGGGCGCCCCCCCCTCAAGCGGCACGGCAATCCGCGCGGCTCATCGGGGGCGATGCGAATACCCATTGACAATGAGTGGCAATTGCGGCTTTCTGTAGATGCGATTTGTTCGCAATCACAGCCGAGGAGATGCCCCATGAGCCGTCAAGCCGCCACCTTCTCTCCTTCCGCCGGGTCCCGCGCGGTCGTTCGTTCCACCGTCGCCGGTGCCGGTGGCGCCGTGGCGGCGGGAACCGCCAAGGCCGCGGGCTTCCTGACCATGGGCAAGATGGCCGGTGTCGGCTTGGGAGCCCTAGCCGGCGGTCCGCTGGGCGCCGCCGTCGCCGTCGGCTTGATGGCCGGTCTGATCTTCGGATCCGCCGCCGCCCGTCACCGTCGGGTCTGAACCCCTTCCGATGGAACTAAACTGCCCGCCGCCCATGGCGCGGGCGGCCCCTCTCTCGCTCAGGCCCGTGCCGCGGCGGCGGGTGCCGGGCTGACGAACAGGCGGATGTCGCGGGCGTGGGGGATTTCCTCCTGGATGCGCCGGCGTACCGCCTCGGCCACCATGGAACTGTCCTTGATGCGCAGATTGGGATCGACCCGCAGGCGGATGTCGAACTGCACGTCCTCGCCCACATGGCGACCGCGCAGGAAATAGATGCTGTGGACCATGGGCGTGTCCATGGCCACCTGCCAGGCGGTCTGCAGCAATTCCGTATCCACCGAGCTGTCCATCAGGCCGTGGATCGAGGTTCCGATCAGTTCCAGGCCGATGCGTCCCACCAGGGCCGAGACGCCGATGGCCGCGATGGTGTCGGCGATGGGAAAGCCGATCACCGAGGCGATCACGCCGACCATCACCGCCGCCGACGAGATGGCGTCGGACCGGTTGTCCCAGGCATTGGCGATGATGGCCGGGCTGTTGTTTTCGTTGCCCACGCAGATCTGGTAGCGATACATCAGCTCGTTGACGATCACCGTCACCGACGCCCCAACCGCCGCGAAGATGCTCGGCGCCTCGTAGGTCCCCGAGATCAGCTTCATCACCGAGCCGTACATCAAGAAGCTGGCCCCGATCAGCAGCAAGGAGCCCACGATGGACGACGAGATGTATTGGATGTTGCCGTAGCCGAACGGATAGCGCTCATCCGCTGGCTTGTTCGAAATCTTCAAGCTGAGCTGGGTCACCCCGCTGGCCACCACGTCCGCCCCCGAATGCAACGAATCCGCCACCAGCGCCACGCTGCCGCTCATCAGCCCGAGGACCCCCTTGAACAGGGTCATGCAGATGTCGGCGGTAAAGGCCCACCACACCACTTCCTCGCGGCAATCCCTGCAATTTTCGAACTTCATCGGTTCATGTAATCCACAAGATTGGAGCCCAGGATACGATAATTATCGCCCACCTTCTTCGCCTTGATCGTCCCCGAACGAATCAGGCCCAGCACCTCGAGACGGTCCATCCCCAGCAATTGCGAGGCTTCCGCGCTGCTGTAGATCCGGTGCGGCAAGATCTCCTCGCCGAAGATCTTGTCCACCAGCACCATGGCGCCCTGCACGAAGGTCACCAGCGCGCTCCCCTTGATCACCGCCGTCCAGATCATTTCTTGATGTCCTGCGCATGGTTGAGAGGCAACAGTTCCTGGAACAGCTGCGGCGTGATGATCGGCGTGTCGCCCGCCGGCTTTTCCTGGAAATACTCCGCCCGCTTGAACCCGGTGATGAACGCCAGATAGTTCCACGGCCACTTGGTGATCTCGATGTTGTAGGTCGAGGCGGCGGCGTTGTAATCCTCCCGACGCGTCGCGATGCGGTCTTCCATCTCCACCAGCGACGTCATCATATGCTTGTAGGTGTCCACCGACTGGATGGTCGGATACTGCTCCACCACCGCCATCAAACGGCCCAGCGCATTGCCGAAGCCTCCGTCGGCCCCCAGCAGCGCCTTGCCGCCCCCAATATCACCCAGAAGCTTGCCGATCCCGCCCTGCTTCATCAGCTGTTCCAGCGCCGAGCCGATAGGGCCGCCCTTGCCAGCCTCAACGCCCTCGGTCCGCTTGTCCGAGGTATGCGAGAAGATCGAGTGCTCCAATGCAGCATGGTTCAGCGTCAGCTTCACAAGATTGCCGAACAGATTGTCCCGGCGCTGGATCATCACCTCGTAATTGGACCGCTTCGCCTGCGTGTCTTCCGACATGGTCACGAAGGTGTTGTAGCGCATCAGCAACGTCGCGATGAACGCAACAACCGACAAAACCGATATGACCATAAGAGCGTGCACCGGCCCACGCCCCAAACGACGCGGCGTCTCCTCCACCACGTACAACTGGGCAAGCAGCTCCTCCGACTGCTTCACCCGTTGCAGCGCACTGAAGTCGACCCCAGGGGCCGAACCAACATTCGCGTCGCCTAATGCCATATCCGCCTCTCTAAGCTCGTCGTATGAAGGAAACGCCCCTCATACGGCCTCAGACCGAGGCCCCTTCGTCAAGTTCATTGGCCTTCTTGAAATGCGGCAAGGCTTCCTCGTGCCGGCCCATCTGCTCATAGCTGAAGGCGATGGCGCGATGCACCTTGCCTTCATTGGGACGCAGGCCCAGCGCGATCTTGAAGCTGTCGATGGCTTCGTCGAAACGGCCGAGGTTGTCCAGCGCCACGCCCAGACGGAACCGGACGTTGAAATTGATGGGATTGGCCTCGGCCACCTTGATCAGCAGCGGAACGGCCAGATCGTACTTTTGCACCTGCACATAGGTCAGGCCGAGAACGGTCGCCACCTTCACGTTGTCGGGCGCATCGGCCAAGGAACGTTCGAGTAGTTCGGTGCCGCGATCGACGGCGCCGGTCTTCACATAGGCGATTCCCAGGTGCAGAGCCACATCCACATCGAAGGCATCGGCGTCGTAGACCTGCTCCAGCAGCATGACGGCCTGGGAATAGCGCCCGGCCTTGGCGTGGGAGATGCCCTTGTCGCGGTAATACACCTGGCGGATGTCGTCGTTGACGGAAAAGGCCGCACGGAACGCATCGACCATGTTCATTCCGAGCTTCTTCGCCACCGAAAGGCCGTAGTGAGCGTAAAGAGTGACCTCGTCAAGAATATCCGACGGCTTGCTAGACATAGTGTTCTCCAAAATCCTAATCAGGTGGCTCTGATCACTTTATGACGTGGCAGGCTTCGCACGGCCCGCGCACTTCGTGAGGATTGACGCTCCGGGCGACCATATCACGCGTGATCGTCGGCGGGGGCAGGCTTATCAAATCTGGGTCGGGGGTCAACTCGAACCCCTGGCCGATGGGGTGGCAATCGGTGCAGGCGCCGCGATAGCCGTGGGGGCGCGGATCGCCCGCCAGGATCATGGGCGCGCCTTCCAACTGGGCGAAGCCCAGGCCGCCCTCGGCCTCGCGCAGGACCACCGTCAGCTTGCGCACCACCGGAGCCCCCGGCCGGTTGTCCTTACGCAGTACGCTGATCCGCGCATCGGAGCGGTTGGCCACGGTCCGGCTGGCGGCCTTGAAACTCTCCATGTCGGTGACCGGGGTATCGTCGATCCTGACGATGAGATCGCCGGCCAAAAGCCCGGAAAACGCCGCGTTCAGCGTGACTTCGCCCAGCAAAACCCCCTGCAGGCCGCGCGGATAGTTCAGCTTGCGGGCCAGTTCCTCGGTCATCAGGCGACCGTCCATGCCCTGCCAATGCCCTTCGAACACCTTCAGCTTGCGCGGAACGAAGTTGGGCAGCGGCGATTCCGTCGCCGGCGCGGTCCCGCCGCCCGCCGCAGGATCGGGCTCCACCGGCATGGCAACATTGGCCGCCTGGGGATACAGGGGCTGGGGAAAGGCCACAGGCGCCGCGACCGGCCCTGCTGCCACCGCCTGGGACTGCGTATTCGTGGCCTGGGGCGCGACCGGCCCCTGCCGCCCGATGACGAGCGCCAGAACAACGGCCAGTCCCACGACCAGAAGCGCCACCTTGCTATTCATGTCCGGCCAATCCCAGCATCATGATCATCACACCGAGGTCAGCATCTTGAGAGCGATAGCGGCCATGGTCGCCGCATACACGCCCTTGAGCACCCGCACCGGCAAGACCCGCATCAGGCGCGCTCCGATGATGCCGCCCACATAGGCGCCGGGAATCATCACCAGGGCCAGGGTCACCGGCGCTTCCCAATGAATCAGACCCGTGCTGGATCCGTGGAGGAAGGCCACCACCGAACCGGCCACCGAGGCCCAGAACACCAGGACCGAACTGTTGGCGATGGCGTTTTGCAGGCTGATGCGTCCCACATAGCGCTGCAGCGGAACCTCGATGACGCCGCCGCTGATGCCGAGAATACCGCTGAACAGACCCATGGGCAGCCCCAACACCGCCGAACGGGCATGGCCTTCCGGCAAGGCAAGGCCGCTGGCCTTGGGCCTGGAGGTGCCGTCTGCCAAAGCCATCAATTCGTCCATCTCGTCTTCAGCCTCTGCGGCGGAAATGGACTCGGCCGTTTCCTCGCCGGCATTGGGCTGAAGAATTTCCATGACCGCCTTGCCCGCCATGATCAGAGCGAACAGGCCCAGTAGAATACCCACCACAGAATCGCCGATGGCGTTGCCGATGAAATAGCCCAGGATCACGCCGGCGATGCCCCAGGGAATCAGCGGCTTGACCTTGTCCCACTGGACCAGTTGAGCCTTGTCGTTGCGCAATGAGGCAGCACCGTACACCACCACATTGGTCAGAAAGACCACCGGGCGGATCAGATACATGCCATAGCCGAAGAAGACCATCATGCCGGCGACCTGGAGCACGCCGCCGCCCATGGTCATCATGCCGCCGGTGACACCCGCCGCCAAGGCGAGCATGACCAGGCCGACGATATCGGCGACGGAGTATCCGCCGATCTTTGCACCCCCGACATGGTCTGTGTCGATGAAGGGCATGCCCGAGGGAATGGACGGCGCGACATTGCCCTTGACCACATTGCCTTGCACGACGTTCATGCCCATCCCCGGAATGGCAGTCGGTCCCCCGACCACCGCCCGGGCCTTGGACCACCAATTGGTGGAACCGGCAGCGACGGTCTGGGTCTGAGGTTGGCCGGGTGCCGTGGCGGAGCCCTTCTTGAAGCGAACCACGTCCTGAAGATGGGACACGATCACCTGGGCCGGCACCGTGAAGCCTTCCACCTTGCCGGCGGGGCCGGTAGCGGCGATGTTGATGCCCACCAGATCACCCTGGGCGTTGACCAGCGGGCCGCCGGTCTGTTCCCAGCTGTAGACCGCGTCCGAACGCAGCAGATGGGTGATCTGGGTCGCCCCCACCGCCAGCGGCGCATCCGCCGATTGCACCAGGCCCTGGCGCACCAGCGGCGCCCCCGCCATGTTGCGGCCGAAGGCGAAGACCTGCTGACCCGGCACCACCGTCTGGACGTCGGCCATGCGGAAATGCAGGAACTTCTCGGTGGTCTGCATCTTCAGCAGCGCCAGATCATGCCCCGGAATGGTCTTCACCACCTGGGCCGGAAAGCGCCGGATCCCACCCGTCGTCGCCACCTGGACCGAAATCTCCGGCAGATTGGACACCGAATGCAAGGTGGTGATCACATAGCCGTTGGCCCCCACGATGGCCCCCGAGGCCACCGGACCGGCATTGACCCCGCCGCCGCCGACCCCGACCACAGCAGGGGGAACCGTGTGATACAGCCGCTGCACATGCGGCATGGCGATGTTGCGCACCAGGAACTGACCCACCGACAGATCGTCGGCCCCATGGAAATTGTCGTCCTCGTCGTAATGGTCCAGGAGATAGATCCCCCAAGCGAAGGTCACGAAGATCAAGAAGGCCAGGATCGAGACAGGCGTCTTCCATGACCGTTCGCAAAACACGATCTTGTTGGTGGGCAATTCGCCCATGGTCTCGCCGACTTCAATCATGGCTGAGTTCCAAGCTCATTCGGATTCCTGTCCTCTATCGCCCATCCCGCGAGAACCACTAGAATTCATCACCGTTGCTTTTGGCGCCGTGGCGCGGAGCCAGCAAAGCATTGAAGCGTCCCTTGATGGAATGGACCAGACTCTGCCCCGCGACGGAAAGCTTACCGCCCAGGGACTTGGGATCCCTCAGCAGATCGGTGGAGGCGCCGATGGCGCCGCGCACGGCCGAATCCGCCACATTGAAGATCCCGGTGAACAGGTCCTCCACGGGAACCTCCTTGACCGGATTTCCGGCAGGGCCGGCAGGGGCGGCCTCTGCCGCCGTCTCCACCGCCGGGGCCGGTTCCGCCGGATAGGCATAGGCCGTCGAGTGGGAAAATGCCTGCGGCCGGGGAGACGGCTCGATCACGGCGGGGGCCTCGACGACCTCCACATCCGAAGCAATCTCAATCTCAAGCTCAACATCACTCGTCATCATTTCGGTAACTCCCTCGGTCTCGGTCGCGGCATGATCGTGAGCCGCTTCCGGCTCGGGTTCAGGTTCGGGTTCGGGGACCGGCTCGGGCTCGGGCTCGGGCGCCGCGGCCGTCACCGGGATTGCCGCCTCGGCGGGATTGATCTCTTCATACTCCCGATCCGGCTGCCGCCGGAAAGGAGGCGACCAGTGGGAGACAAGCTCGGTGAACGGGGCGGCTTCAGGCGGCGCATTGGCAACCGCCTCCGCCAATGCGCTCGGCATGACCGGCTTGAGCGCCGCCTCCGTCGGGCTTGCCGCTCCGGGGGAAGACCAGGGCGAACCGCTCAGCAGCGACGCCCAGGCATCCCCTCCCACCGGCTTGATCACCGGAGCCGGAGGCGCAGATATGGGGGCGGCGGGCTCCGGCGCGGAAGATGCCGGAATCTCGGCGTCGGCAGCCGGGGCGAGCGCGGCATCGCCGCCTCCCTTCCCGAGCTTGTCGCCGGGGGTCCTCTTGGCGCGGGGCCGTCGGTTCGTCGCCATCTCGTGCTCCATCATCACAGAACAACCCGGAATTCTTTACCTTTCACCACGGCCCGTTGCCGGGCGGCGGCGTTCCCGCGGCGGCCCCGGCAATCAAAGTCATGTTGCGGACGCCTCCATCGCGCAAGACTCCCAGACGGACGGACCCGCCGACCGACATTTCCCCCATGATGGCGACCGCCTCATGGGGGAGGGCGACGGGGCGGCCGTCGATCTTGAGCAGAACATCGCCCGGCCGCAATCCGGCGTTTGCCGCCGCCGTGTTGGGGGAAACGCCGGTGATCAGCACGCCGCGCCCGACCGGCAGACCGGTCTGCAGGCTCATCTGCGGAGACAGGGGCGCCAAGGCGGCGCCGTGCAGGCTGTGACCGGCCATTCTGGACCCGATTCCGCCGCGCGCGCCTTGGACATTGACCGCCAGACCGCCGGGCGGCTGGGCGAACTGATATCCGCCCGCCCCCGGCTGAGCGAAGGCGACCGGCCCGGCACCGGCACCGATGATCTGATGGCAACCGGCGCAATTCATGTTCCGGCGGTTGTCGGCATGGGGATTGGCGGCATTGGCCTGGATGGGCGGCGCGGCGGGCGGCGGCGCGGCGACGGGCATCATGGGCTGAGCGAAGGCGATGGGCCCCGCCGCGGCACCGATGATCTGATGGCAGTTGTCGCAAGCCATGGCCTGTCGACCATCGGTATGGGGCGAAGGCACCCCCGCCGCGATGGCCGGACCGGCCGCCCCCACGCCGCCCGACCCCGGAGCCCGAAACGCGACGGCTCCCATGGCGGGGCCCGCGGCGGCGGCGGCGGGCAGGCCGTTCACTTCATCTTCCACGAACCGGCGGACCTGATTGCTGGGCACGGCGAAACCGATTCCGGCGAAAGCACCGCTGGGGGTGTAGATGGCGGTATTGATGCCGATCACCGTGCCGTCGGCAATCACCAGCGGCCCGCCGGAATTGCCCTGATTGATGGCGGCATCGGTCTGCAGCAGCTTGGAATGGGTGACGCCCTCGATCACCATGGACTTGCCCTTGGCGGAAATGATGCCGCGGCTGACGGACATGTCCAGACCGAAGGGAGTCCCGATGGCGATCACTTCGTCGGCGACCAGCACCGCGCTGCTGTCGCCCAGGACCGCCGAGGTCAGCGGCGCCCTGGGAGCAATCTTCAGCAAGGCGAGGTCGAGCGCCTCGTCCATCTTGACGATCTCAGCCGAATAGCGGGTCGCCCCCCCGTTGTCTGACACCGAGACGAGAACCGAATTGGCGCCGCGCACCACATGAAAATTGGTGACGATCAAACCGTCGTCGCGAACGATCACCCCGGTGCCGATATTTTCCACCGTGGTGGTGGTCGGATTGGCGAAACGCGGCAAGACGTAGGGACCGGGCGGCATCAGGGTCTTGGGTGCGGCGGCGCGGCCCGACGACGATGCGGTCACGCTCACGACGCTATGACGCAAAAGGGAGACGACGCGGGAAAATCCCCCGCCGCCGCCCACCTGGGCAGCCCCGGCCTCCATGACCGGCGGCAGGGCCGAAACTCCCGTCGCCGCCGGAGCCCCCGCAAGTGCGTTCGCAGGAAGGGGAAGCACCGGAGCGGTGACGGCGCCGTGACCCAATTGCCGGATCAGGGTTCCAAGGCGGTTGCCGCCCGCCTGCTGGCGAAAAATGAAGGCGCCGAACAGCACGATCAAGGCCACCACGCCCATCAGCATGAGGTAGCGCTTCAAATCCTTGCTGCGAGGGACTTTGGGGCGCCCCCCGGTGTTCGCGTCGCCATCAAGCATCGTCATCCAGCACCACTCAACAAAATCACGCGGCCGACGCGACCAAGGTCCACGGCATTCGTCGCCGCTGTCGGCCCGCGCTTTTTAGCACAATTACTCCAGCCAGATATAGGCGAGAGCACGCCACGCAGACGATAAAGCAGAATAAATCGCCTCGCCTGGCCGCCAATACAAGCGGTTGAGACGCAACCGCATAAAAAGCCCCCCGCCCTCCCCGCAGGCGGATCACGCGAAAAATCGGAGAGCCCCATGGGACGAGGGATGGCCTTTCCCCCCAAAATCTTGATGCTTTAGGCTGCACCTATGCTAATCTGGAGGGACTCAGATCCGTCGATCCACACAGCCCTGCATGGAAGATTTTATGTTTGACACCCCCCTGGCCGGACTGAAATTAGCGGCACCGAAACTGCTCTCCGGAGCACTCCTGGGACTGCCGATCACATTAACGATCGCGCCGGGCCTGGGATTGGTCGTGGTCGGCGTGCTCGGCGCCGCCTGCGTCGGAGGATACATATCCGCCGTAAACTCGCTGACCCATTCCAAACCCGCCTTTTCCGTTGCCACTCCACCGATCTGAAGCGTGGGACTTCCGCCCCGGACGGACCTAGGAAAGATTAGCCAACCGCCGCAACCGGACGGCCGTTTTTGTCGGAGCTGGGGAAAATGAGCGACAGCGTCAATAAGGAAGAAGCCCTGGCGATCATCAGGGGCATCGTCGGCGCCGCAACCGATATCGCCAAGATGGCGAGCGAGATGGGGCAAGAAGACGACGAGATCACCGCCCCCCCACCGCCCGTCGCATCTCCCCCTTCCCCTCCCGCATCCGCCCATTCTCCCGCCCCTGCCGAGAATGCCGCGGCGACCGAACCCGCCGAAAAAGCCGCCATCGCCCCCAAGGCTGAGGTTCGGGCAAGCTCTCAGGCCGACGTCTTGAACCAACTGCTCAATCGTAAATCAGGTAAGGCATAGGCGCAAATCAGGCAAGGCATCGGTCGGGCCGCATGGGAGCCGATGCTTTAGAGCGCCGCGCCTCAAATGTGAGGCGCGACGCTCGGGTGAGCATTGAGTGAGCGGCCAAGCGGCCGGAGGGCCGCGCCCGACGCCGAGCCCGCCCCACGTCATCGGAGACGACATGGCCCTGACACCGGCGGAAAAGCAAAGACGCTATCGGCAGCGGCATAAAGACCGCCCGACCCAGGCCCAGAAGATCGCCATGCTGGAAGCGCGCATCGCCGAGTTGGAAGCGCAATTGAGAACGGCCACCGGCGCGGATACGGGCCAGGAACACTCGCCCCAGACAATTGACGAAAGCGTGATCGCGGAATGGGAACGGGCAATGGGGAAAGGCCGCAGCCGGTAGCAACCGTACAGCTCCCTCACGGGCCACGCACCGGAATAGAGGCAATCCACCACAACCTGGTTCCTCGTCAATGACCGGAAAAAGAAGACAAGAACTTGGCAATTATTAAAGCAAAGTTAACCGTTATTGCAGCAGACCCATCCCGCTCACTTCATCACACCGCCTGACCGGAGATAAGTTTTGAAAAATCCATGGTCTGGTGTATGATTTGAGTGTTTGAAAAGACAGATCGATTGCTTGTGATGGGAAACGTACACCACCTACAACATCTCGGCCAGGGAGCCGGCGACTGGAACGCCTGGCGCCAGCAGGAGCCCGATGTACGACCGGACCTGACCAACGCCAATCTGCGTGGGGCCAATCTCGCCGGGATGGATTTGTCCGGATCGCTGTTGTCGCTGGCAAATCTGCGCAAGGCCGTTCTGTCCGGCGCGAATCTCCGTGATTGCAACCTCCCCCGGGCCTGCCTGGAAGACGCCGATCTGTCGGGCGCCAAGCTTCAGGGCGCCAATCTGGCCGGCGCGACCTTGCTGCGCGCCAACTTCTCCGGCGCCAATATGCGCATGGCCAATCTGGCTGGCGCCAATCTGGCTGGCAAGATGGATCTGTCCGGAGTCGATCTGACCGGCGCCAATCTGGCCGGCGCCAAGCTGATGGGGGCCAATTTCTCCGGCGCCACCTTGGCCGGCGCCAATCTGGCGGGCGCCGACGCCCGCAATGCCAATTTCACCGGCGCGGATCTGACCGATGCCGTGACCGCCGGCGCCCTCCTCGACGGCGCCAACATGTCCGGCGCGGTCATTCGCCGGACCGCAGGCCGCCCCCAGACCATCGTCGCGGATCTGGAGCCCGAGCCCGAACAGCCTCTGCCCCGCACCGTTTCCGAACGCCCGCAGCCCGTTTCGGTCGAGACCTTCGAGGCCGAGGGATTCGAAGCCCCCCCCGTTTCGGTCGAGGCGCCTTCGAACGAGATCGAACCGGTCTTCGAGACCCAACCGGAATGGGACAATTCGGCCCAGCCGGAATTGGCCGAGCCGGAGCAAGAATCCGAGCCGGAACCCATCGACACGCTGGTGGATGTACCTGCGGATATTGAGCCCGAACCCGAGCCCGAGCCGGAACTGGCCGCCGTCGAGGAGATGGCGGAAGACGACGATTCTGCCTTCGACGCGCCCCCCATGGCGACAGCCGCTCCGATCCCGCTTGCCGAATCGCAAATTTCAGATCTTTTGGCCGATTCCGTGCAGGACGAGGCCCTCTCGCGTTTACCTGTTCCGGTCGATGACGCCGTTGACGAGGAACCGCAAGACAGCCCCTTCTATACCTACGAAACCAAGGAATTGGCCATTCTCGCCCTGTATCTCGATCAGGTGAGCCGGAAGACCAAGGCCGAGAAGGCCATGCTGCTGGATCTACTGGTCCAGTATAACCGCAATTTCCTCGGACAAGATGTCAGCGTCCCCATGACCACCAGCGGCAACGCCATTCTGGTCGGTTTCGGCGACCCCACCAACGCCCTGCGCTGCGGCGGCCTGTACATCAGCATGCTGCGCGACATGCAGGTCGAGTCCTATGTGGCGATCAATTGGAGCATGGCAACCGTCCGGGTCGATTCCGAAGGAAGCGAGAGCGACGAGTTGATCGCCAATTCCATTTCGCCGTCGGCTCGTCTGATGCCGGTGGGGGTCGTGGGCGAGGTTCTGGTCTTGGAAGAGCTGTATTCCAATCCCCTGACCCAGCGCGACCTCTTCACCTTCGAGCGTGTCGCCCGGAAATGGAAAGCCGCCAACGACACCCATGGCGAAGGCATCGACGTTATCTGCTACAGCGTTCGCAGCAAGCAGCCCCCGTATCCCTGAGTCCCCCCCCCCGGTCAAGCCACCTCCGTGCCCCTTGCCCGCACGGGTGGGGCATGTATCGTGGGGATTGAACGGAACCGCTATGGCGGTATCGGTGTGTGATGTGACGTCGAAGGCTCCCATCTGACAGGGCTGGTTTCCCGACCACCCGACAGACAGGAGGCCCACGATGGCCGAGATGAGCCCCCTGCGTCGCCGCACGATCCTTATCGAAATTCATAAACGGATGGGATGCCTTTATAGCAATCGGTTAGCATTCATTTATTCATTCAGTATGCTCATCAGGCCGCGTTCACCATCCATTCAATCTGGAAGAGGCGTCGGAGATGACGGGTGACCTACGTAAACGATGTGTTTTTGACGGTCAGCGGCTATACCGAATCCGAATTGTCACAGCAGTCTGAAAATCTTAGCCGCGAGGTTGATGGCTTTATCGCCCGAATTGGCGGGCGGTAAGCGATAGAGTCCATGGAGATTTTGCTGAATGACAGAAGAATGCCAGATCGCTGGATGGTCAGACGCTTTCTCTGTCGGGAATGCTGCGATTGACAGCGATCACAAGGCATTCTTTGAAATTGCCAATTTACTCAAGGGCGTCATTTTCGAGGCAGCAGAAAGCAAATTCGTAATCGAAAGTGCTTTGGCTATGCTCGAAGAATATGTCGCAGGGCACTTTCTCCGTGAAGAAAAGGCCATGGCTAAAATTGGTTTTCAACACTTTGACGATCATCGTGCAAAGCACTTTGCCTTCAATCGAAAAGTTAATGAGGTGATCAGGCTATATCGTGGCGGAAGTTTGTCAGTTGCGGAGAAACTGCACGACCTTGTACTTAAGTGGCTTGCAAGTCACATTATGAATGAAGACATGAAGTTTAAGTCATTGTTGACTGATGACGACGTTGATCAGAGGCCGCTTGCGTATCTTGCTCTCGACGCTCTTGAGAATGAAGAGCCTGAAAAAGTAGCCGTTCCTAATGCCATTGTGCATGCCAAAGTTAAATTAGATTACTCTAAAATAACGGCATTAATTTGCGAGCCAAGCAGCACAATTCGATCTGGAATACGGTTTACACTAAATGAAATTGGAATCACAAATATAGAGGAGTCGAATAATTTTATTGCCATTGATGAATCATGCAAAAATGGCGGCTTCCAGATTGTTGTCATGGATGCTGTGCTTGATGGGAATGACTCGGCGTATTTCATTCGCCAAATCAGATCTTTGCAGACAAATAGCGATCCATTCGTATTGACGGTTCTTCTCCTTTCATCAAGAGATGAAGTGGCGGTTCGTAGTGCCATGTCGTCAGGAACAGATTCCGTGCTTCTTATTCCATTCTCATCAGGCCAATTACGAGATCAGATTGTTGGTCATGTAGAAAGGCGGATGCCATTTATCGTCACCCAAGATTATATTGGTCCTGAACGCCGAAATGAAAGTCGTCCTGGTTGTGCCTCGGCCCCACAAATCATAGTCCCTAATCCGGTCGAGGCGTTAGGGCGAGGCATTCCGATGGAGCAGTACGAATCCAAAAAAAATGAAGCCATTCAAGTTATCGTAAATTATCGGCTGAAAAGTCTTGCTGGAGCCATAATTTTTGAATGTAACTCTTTGGCGGCTGGCATGCGTGACGGATTAGCTACAAATGAAAGCACTTTTCGAAGCTTAACAAAGCTTGAAAATATTGCTGATGAGTTGGCGGAGAAAATTCGAAAATTCTCCGGAGCGAAATCCTATTCTGTTGAAACCTTCCGTGATAGATGTCGGGAATTGAAGGGTGGGGTGGACAAAATCACCTACGCTGATGTGGAGGAACTTTCAGTATCTGGCAAGAAGGTATCGGAAAGCTATATGTCACGCTGAATCGGGGGCCAGTCTCGGCATTGCTCTTTATCCAGATGACTCAACCGAGTCTATAGATTTGATTGATAAGGCGGATAGGGCGATGTACTTGGCAAAACGAACCGGTGGGGTGTGCCTCTTTCCAGACATTTTGTGGGAAATTGAGAACTCTTGAGGAGGCAAATCGACGGCACATTACGCCCCACCCAATTTGGCTGAATTCGGCATTTGTTCGCTGAAAGTGGGAAATGTGCGACGGTCTTCGATATGCTTCGCCCCGGAAGCCGGTATCGTGACTTCCCTCGCCGCTGCACCGCAAAAGATCGTTGCTGCGTTAATTGTTATTTAACCCGGACTCATTCGGAGGTATTGTTTTTTTACGCCATTAGTATGGCGGTGCCCCGTGTAAGGCGGGGAAGGAGTCCGAGATGTGCGACACCTTAGCCGAAGCCCCCATGGCGATCAGGGAGGCCGTAATTCCGATCCTGTATGAGATGGAATTTCCCAACATGATGGCCTGTTACGGCTACTTGCTGGAACGCGGTACGAATCGCGGTGTGTTAACAGGCATTCGGCAATGGATAAACGAGAAATGCCATTTCTGTGATGTCTGTGGCCGACTGGAGAATCCGCCAAGTTAGGTGCTTGGCAGCGATCACCCGACTAAATCATGAACAGGCTATCAAGGGCCTTGAACAGGTCATCCGCGAAGTTCGGGCCTTTGAAAATGACGGGAACCTTCTTCGGCAACAGCGTCAACACATCTGCGTCCCGATCCAGGCTGGTAATGACAGCGACTGCAATGTTGCGGGTTGAGGGCATGGCCGACAAGCCTATCGCGAAATCAATTCCATCCAATCCCGGCATGACTGCCGAGATGACGATGAGGTCTGGTTTCGCCTGAACCACCATTGACAACGCCAAGACGGTATCGGGGACCACTGAGGTTCTGTAGCCACATTGGCGAAGTTCACGTTCAACGAAATGCGACTGTGCCCCATGGGGAGCAACCAGCATCACTTCGATGCGTCTGATCTCGATTTCATCCAGTGTTGAAGCAAGTTTTTGTGGGAGCCGGGAGAAATCGGGCTGGATTTCTGTGCCGCGACTACCAACCTGTTTAGATAACTCATCGATATAGGTTTCAAGATCGATCCAGATTCGCGGAGGCAGCGTTTCAGGGGCGTCCGCAAGATATTCGTCGAGCTTGTGGGCAATCGTACAGAGGGCATTCAAACCAAATCCTGCCGCCTGTCCACGCAGATACAGGGCGAGCCGCCGAAAGCTTCCAATCAATTCCGAGCGGGTGATACGGCCATGGCTGCCGTTATCCAGAACGAATTCAAGGGCACGGAGCCGCTCCATTGCATCATCGAAAAATTCGTCTCGAATTTCATCGAAAACCGCGAACTGATCGTGTCCACTTCCTCGGCTCATTGTGCCCCCAATTTCACTATGTCTACGGCTTGTCGCCGCTCAGAACCCTATCGATATTCACAAACAGATGCGATACCTTTATGACAGTCGTTTACCATTCATTTATCCATTCAGTATGCCCATGAAGCCGTGTTCACAATCCATTCAATCTGGGAGAGGTGTCGGAGATGGCGGGTGACCGTAAAACTCCATCAGGCCGTGAGCGAACTTTTGCTCATGACGAACTGATCGTCAGTAAGACCGATCCCAAAGGAAGGCTGACCTACGTCAACGACGTGTTTTTGACAGTCAGCGGCTATGCCGAATCCGAGGTGATGGGGAAACCACATTCGGTCATACGGCACCCCGAAATGCCACGATGCGTCTTCAAACTGCTTTGGGACACCATAGCCGATGGTCGGGAGATATTCGCCTATGTGAACAACATGGCGAAGAATGGTGACAACTACTGGGTATTCGCCCATGTCACCCCGAACTTCGACGCGGCCGGTCAGATCATCGGATATCACTCCAATCGACGGGTGCCCGAGAAGGCCGCATTGGAGACGATCAAGCCGCTTTACTGTTCGCTGATGGAAGAAGAACGCCGCCATCAGGATTCAAAGGTTGGTCTTGAACGATCATGGAAAATGTTGAACGACGCCGTAGCAACGGCGGGATTCGATAGCTATGACCGTTTCATCTTCACCATTACGCCAGAAAATTGATCAGAGGCAGCCACATGGAAACGACCCTCGGCTCATATGCCCGAACCTTATCCCTTGGGATGCTGGTTCCTTCGGCGATCTGCTTACTGGCGGGAACATTCGGGCTGCTTGGTGGTTCGAGCATCGCCCTTTGGGTCGTGATCGCGGTATCCCTGCTTGGCGTTGTCGGAGGCGTCAAGATCGGTGGTTCTGCTCGACGAATGGCAGGTGATCTGTCCACTGCGATCCACGTGCTCAGCCGGTCCGCCAGTGGTGATCTCAACGCTCGGATTCTGGACGTTCGAGGCAGCGATGGCATTGGAGCCTTGCAACACAGCATCAACCGTTTGCTGGACCTCGCTGAAGCCTTTGGAAAAGAGGCGTTTGCCGCCGTCGAGTCCGCCAATCATGGTCGGTATTACCGCCGGATCATCACCACGGGTTTGCGTGGCGATTTCGTTCTGTACGCCAAGACCATCAATCAAGCTTTGAAGCGAATGGAAGCCAGAGACGCAGAGTTCATCGCCTTTGCCAACAATCAGGTAAAGCCGGTCGTGAACGCCGTGGCTGCCGCAGCGACAGAATTGGAAGCATCTTCGGGGGCCATGTCGGCACAGTCCACCGACACCAGCCACCAAGCCATGACGGTTGCCGCAGCGGCAGAACAAGCCTCGGTCAACGTCCAGGCCGTGGCCTCTGCCGTGGAGGAGTTCTCCGCCTCCATTAAGGAGATCAGTGCCCAGGTCCACCGTGCTGCCGCCGTAGCCTCCGAAGCAGCCGGTGTCGCGTCTCGTACCGATACGACGGTCCATGGCCTCAATGAGGCCGCCGAACGAATTGGTGCCATTGTCAGCTTGATCAATGACATTGCCGCCCAAACCAATCTTCTGGCTCTCAATGCCACAATCGAAGCGGCTCGTGCCGGTGATGCCGGGAAGGGCTTTGCCGTGGTGGCGAATGAGGTCAAAAACTTAGCGAACCAAACGGCCAGAGCAACCGAAGACATCACCTCCCAGGTGGCACATATCCAGCAGGTCGCCGCCGAAGCTATCCAGGCGATTGATGAAATCACTCGAACCGTATCCCAGATCGAGGAAACATCCTCCGCCGTGGCCGGTGCCGTGGAAGAGCAAAATGCGGTCACCTTGGAAATCGCACGTAATGTCGCGGAAGCTGCAACCGGAACGTCCGCAGTATCCTCAGCGATCATCACGGTTCAAGCGACTGCCGCTGAAGCTACCGAATCCGCTGGTCAGGTTGCTGATGCTGCATCAGAATTGTCACGGCAGTCTGAAAATCTTAGCCGCGAGGTTGATGGCTTTATCGCCCGAATTGGCGGGCGGTAAACGATTTTGGTTTTCAATGTGAATGGGTATTTCTATGCCAAGTGAACAAGCCAATGAACCGGGTATAGCCGTAAATAGATCGAACATTTCAATTTTTGAATTTTCACCAGAAATGTCTGTTGGAAATGAAACAATTGATGCAGATCACAAGGCATTCTTCGAGCTTGCAAAATTACTACACGGTACCTTGAGTGGCGGCGAACGAGGCGTGATCGTATTAAGCTCATTGGCGATTCTTGAAGAGTATGTCGATGGTCATTTCCTTCGCGAAGAAAAAGCTATGCGTAAGGTCAGTTATTCGAATTTTGCTGAACATCGCCTCAAGCACAATCAATTCCGTGCCCGGATCAAGGCGATTTCAGAGGTTTTCCAGCAAGGCATTACATCCGCAGCCGATGACCTTCCGCCCTTGGTTGTCCACTGGCTACGCAGCCACATTGCAAATGAAGACCAGAGATATAAACGTTGGATAAATAATTCCGCTGTTGATAATCGCCCGCTGGTCTATCTGGCGATGGAAGCCGAGCATGAAACCTAAAAGTAAAGGAAATGTGGATGCTTGAGCTAACCGACGACCTTCGCATCGGGCACCCCATCATTGATGCTGATCATCAACGTCTTATAGACATTATTAATGAATTCAACGACCACTCGGCGTCGCTAAACAATGAAAAGTTGATGCATGAAACTCTTAAGGCATTGCTTTCTTATGGCCGGGAGCATTTTGCCAGGGAAGAGAAGATTCAGCGGGAGTGCATGTATCCCTACCACAATATGCATTTTCATGAGCACAAGGCCCTGTTGGAGCAGGTTCAGGACATTGCCAGGACATATTTTATCGCAAAAACACGGCCACTTAATGAGCGATCGATTTCGGAATTAAACGAGTTTCTAAAGACTTGGCTTATTGGACATGTGAAAAAGTTTGATACAAATTTGCGGGAGTGGGTGGCCCCTTCAAATGAATGCCTGGAACCTGACGGTGAGCAGAAATTGTTCCGCCTGCCGTGTTCGGACGTGGCGGCACTCGTAATTGATGACGATGCAACAAGCAGAACATTGTTGGTTAAGTTGTTATCTGTGATGGGGGCTTCCGTCGTGCTTGAGGCGTCCAATGCAATTGAAGGGCTTCAATTGGCATTCAGTGATCCTGTCCCGGATATCATAATAACGGACCTGAATATGGAGCCAATGGACGGATTTTCCGTTGTTGCCGCGGTTAGAGCAAGTCAGAAAGAATATATTTCTTGTATTCCAGTTATTATATTTTCAGCTACGGATGACAACGATCTAATGGCAAAGTCGATGGCTATTGGTGCAACAGGGGCATTTAAGAAGCCATTTAATCCAAGAGATTTATCGAAGTTCTTGTTCCATGTTCTAAAAAAGCGGCCCGATAAATCGTAGCTGGACGCCGCATATGGCAATCGTAGCCTCGTCCTCATTTGACGTTAATGCACTCGTCGCCATCGAAAATGCCGCGACAAGAAAGCTTATTGTTTCTGTGATGCGTGAGTGTGGCTTTGTCGTTCAGGAAGAAACAAAAGACATTAGTCACACGATGCTGCACCTTGAGCATGGAAACGCATCAAACATAAATATCATCCTGTGCGATAAGCTTGGTGGAACTGGGCATCTAAAGGTTTTGAAGCATGTCCGCTGGGGAGAAGGGCCCCCCCCTCAATCCCTTCCCGTAATCGCCCTGGATAACCAGTGGACCGCCGATGAGCTAATCGCGGCAAGAGACGGGGGCATATCCGCTTCGCTCACCCTACCCATAACCCGACATTCGCTTCAAATGGCGATCACGGCTGCAATGACTACGCAGAAGGCTTTTATTTCTTCTCCGGCCTTCCATGGGCCGGACAGACGCTCGGCGATTATGAAGGGCTACAAAGGGCCGTTTAGACGGGCGGATGATACCCTGACCCGCCGTCAAGAAGGCTCCCCTGTGATTGCTCCTTCCGCAGATCAGCGGCAGGTCAAGCCGCGAGGTAAGCCCCGAGAGGCAATAGCCCCTTCATCTTCGGTCGATATGAAGGCTGAAATTGGTTGGTCTACGGCGATTGCCACTGGCCGGGACGACATCGATGATCAACACCGCAAAATTATCGATTTCCTGAAAATACTCGGGGCAACTTCAAGTGCGGAGTATGAAAATAAGGCCGTCGATGACGTCATCGATGGGCTTTCAGATTATGTGAAAATGCATTTTAAGCACGAAGAGTCTCTCATGGACTCCTTTGATTATGATGAAAGAGATAAGCACAAACGTATTCATGCGGGCTTCGTTGAGAAGCTTGACGGAATCAATCGCGATGACCTTCATAATGGCAGCGGAAGTGAGAAACTATTCTTTATAATATATAATTGGCTTGTCACGCATATTGTTAGCATTGACCGCATCATGATCGCCAAGATGAATGGCGAATATGATGATGGCATTGGCAGCGAGACTGTACACAAGCAAACTGGCATCGTGATAGAAAATGCGTATGAGTTAGCGGCAAGAATTATGAACGTCAACCTCCAGACAAGCTCAACGACAGATGATAGTCATAAAAAAAGGATACTGTATGATATTTCGACATCAACAGAGAGATTGATTAACCTTATGGAGCTTGCGGATTCTCGTGTACAGGTGAGCGGATGCTCTAATTTTCAGCTTAAACGACTGGGCGAGATACGGCATGCACTGACGAAAAGTGCGGATTCTCTGGCCGTGACGGCTGCAAAAAAAATTGTACGGCTTTGCAGTGATATTTTGTCCGGCAAGCAGGGCATTCCCCTTGGGATCGGGGATATCTTGCGGCGACAAATGGGCCGGGTGGCAAGCTTGGCTGCGGTAATCGGTGGATTGGACGCTATGAGTTCCACCGCAAAATCAGCAGCCATCGAGGCAAATGAGTTGGCCGGGAAAATCTTGGAAATGGAACTCGGATCAGCCGCGTCTTTGCAGGACTTTGATATTGTCGAAAAATAGCGAAACAGCAACGCCAGCCTTCGAGATGCCCTAATTACCCTTTGGGCAAACCCAGTCTCTGTAGTTCATGTCAAACTTCATAATATGATTAAACAGCCACATTCTTAAAAATTCGCTCATTTCGTTAAGTGATTGACGGTTGACCTTCCTCGACTTCGTGATGAAATAGGCTGATGCCATTTCCTCAAGCTGAGTCTTCAAAACGCGATGTTCTCTGGCGTGCATGTCGAAATATGGATACATGCACTCTCTTTGTATTTTTTCTTCTCTCTCAAAGTGCTCATGTGTGTAGGCGATTAGCTGCTTCAGCGTCACATGCATCGCAGCTTCATTCTGCCCATTAACCTCCCCCTCTAATGTTTCGCATATTTTCGCAGTTACCAAGAATTGATTTATTATGCTGATGAGCTTCTTATGATCGGCGTCAATAATCGGGTGTCCGATCATCATATCTTGCGTGAGCTTGAGCATATCGTCCTCGCTGCCGATCAAGCCGACATTCGCTGCGGTGTTCTATGCCCTACAGTCTTTTCGATCACTTCCCTTTTTAAAGGGGAAGCTACGCCAGCACCTTCTGAGGTGTTTTGGTCAGGGCTTCAGCAATTCCGGCGGAAAGTGAGCGAAGTGAGACGGGTTTCTTGACAAAAACGGTGACGCCCGCATCCAAAGCCGTTCTCTCGCATTCATCTTCTGTCCTGGCCGTAACCATGACGATTGGAACATCGGCATTAAAGCCATCAAGCCCGCCTGAACGGATCAGCTTGGTGCAGGCTATGCCGTCAAGCATGGGCATCATCCAGTCGAGGAAAACGATATCCGTGCTGCCATCAGTCAATTCGCCGTCTTCAAGGCTGACGATGTTGGCGGCACCGAATGCGAGCGTACCATCCTCCACTTCGATGACATCGAGGCAATGAAAGGAACCCAGAGCGATTCTGATCAGTTCCCGCATCGGCTTAGCGTCATCAACGACCAAGGCCCTTCTGATTCGTGGAAACATGGTTTTCTCACTTTCATCTTGGTTACGTTATACCAATCTGCGCTGACCGGAACCGATCATCGCAGAGCCCTCAAACGGCGGGCGGGCGCGAGCGCCCCAATCTTGCAGTCGCAGGGCCTTCCCCGCGCCGTAAGGCGCGCGCCCCCTTCCTTGGGCCTTATGTACGCCCTCCGCCTGAGCGTGGCCCTCCGGCCGCTTTGGCCGCTCGCTCAATGCTCGCCCGAGCATCGCGTCTCACATTTGAGGCACGACGCTCTAATTTGCGGCCATCAATCGGCACTTACCAATGAGTACCACGTGCCCCAGAACAACAGCCAAGATATTCCATTATTGCTATTGAATGACTTCAATTGGCAGGGGGACGCCCCTTACTTGTTTCCGAGAATCTTTCCCATGGACACCAGGGTGAAGGGCCAGAGACGGACCAGCGGCACGACCGGCTTCAAACGCCCCTGCCGCGACCTTCTTCCCTGATTTCCACGCCACGTCTCAGGTTCAGGTCCAACTTGGCGAATTCAGATTCGACGATGGCGTGGCGGACCTCTGGTGGACCGGCCAGTCTTCTTGGCTTCCTTGGCAGGCTTGGGGGCGGTTGCGGGCTTGGAAGCCTTACGTGGCGGCATGACTATCCCTTCCCTGTTCATCAGGTGGCTGATTTGGGCTTCCGGTTCGTCCGGGAATAGCCCAGCCCAACAGCTTTCGCAAACTCCGATCTGCGTGCGGCGTATTCCGGGGCGACGAGAGGGTAATCCCTGGGCAAAGCCCACTTGGCCCGGTACTCGTCGGCAGTCAGCCCATGCCCAGTCGTGAGGTGTCGCTTAAGCATCTTTTGCCGATCACCACATTCCAAACAGACAATGTAATCGGGGGTCACCGACCGCTTCACCGAAACGGCAGGTTGCTGCCGTTCAGCCGGTGCTGAAGCAGGGTTGTCCGTAGCGGCTAAAGTCGAATAAACGGACTTGATCAGGGTTGGGTTTCAGTGGCCGCCAAGGTGCTGCTGCTCAGGTAGGCGGCCACAATCTTAGTGGTCAGAGCCTTGATGTCATCGGCCATTGATGGTGTCCTTGAGGCTCTTTCCGGCGGTGAATTTGGCAGACTTGCTGGCCGCGATGGTGAGGGTCTTGCCAGTCTGCGGATTCCTGCCTTCACGTGCAGGACGGGCAGAAACCGAGAAAGTTCCGAAGCCAACCAGACGCACATCATCACCGGACTTCATGGCGGTGGTGATGGCTTCAAATACGGCGTCGATAGCACTTCCCGCGTCGGCCTTGGTCATGTTGGCACCATCGGCGACGGCATTGATCAATTCAGACTTGTTCATGTGCTCCCCCCTACAAAAAGCATGGCTATAACGAATGGCACGACGAATAGGCATCGTCAACCAAACGGTTTTACTCAGGTGTCAGCAAGGTAAACAGGAAAGTCGAGCCGCCTGAAGGTGATTGCTCAACCCAAATCTCGCCGCTATGCGTTCCCAAATCTACACCGGCAGTGTGAACCTGAAGGTGGCTCCATGCCCAGGTTCTGACTCCACCCAAATTTGCCCACCATGCTGCGTGATGATCCGCTTGCAGATCGCAAGTCCAACGCCACTTCCTGGATATTGATTTCCAGCATGGAGCCGCCGGAAAATCTCAAAAATATCCTGGGAGGTGTCTGCAATGCCGATGCCATTGTCGCGGACAGCAATCTGCCATTTGCCGTCTTTCTGCTCAGCTTCAATGGATATTACAGGCTTACGGTCAGGATGGCGGAACTTGACAGCGTTGCCGATCAGGTTCTGAAACACCTGCATCAATTGGACATCATCGCCGATCACCTCGGGAAGCTGGCCCACAGTGATTTCCGCGTGATTCTGGGCAATGACCTCTCTGAGATTATCCTGTGCCGCTGAACATGCAGCCGTCAGTGAGATGCGGGAGAACGAGACACCTTTTGCCGAAACTCTGGAAAATGCCAAAAGGTCGTTGATCAGCAGCCCCATCCGCTTTGCTGCACCTACGACGAATTCAAAATTTTCTCGGTCTTCCGGTGGAAGCTTGTCGCCCAGATG
The DNA here is from genome assembly GCF_002105535.1 of Magnetospirillum sp. ME-1. Classification (GTDB taxonomy): domain Bacteria; phylum Pseudomonadota; class Alphaproteobacteria; order Rhodospirillales; family Magnetospirillaceae; genus Phaeospirillum. Next base: position 468,162 of record NZ_CP015848.1, read on the forward strand.
GCGATCCAGCAATTGTGCAAAAGAGACGATGGTTCTCAGTGGCTCTTGGAGGTCATGAGATGCGACATAGGCAAAGCGTTCCAATTCCGTATTGGATGCCATCAAGCGTTCGACCAGTTCTTTCTGCTCGGCTTCGTGCTGACGATGACTTGCCTCCAGGTCCATTCGGTCCAAGGCAAATGAAATTTCATCGGTCATCTCCGTCAGAAGTTCGATGAGGTCGTCAGTAAAGAATTCCGGAACATCTGAGTAAAGTGACAATGTACCAATAGTTTTTCCCTGATTTTTTAGTGGAAATGCGGCCGATGAATTAAAATTAAAGAACGCCGCTCTCTTCTGCCAAGGTGCTGTTATCTGGGTTCCAAAGAAATTTTCAGCAACGCGGTGCTCGCCAGCACGAATGCATTGTCCTGATGGCCCTTGCCCATAAGGACTATCAGCATCAGCGGACACTTTCAGGCCATCTAAATAGGCAATCCCCTCACCAGCCCAAGCTACTGGAACTATTGCTCGGCTCGCGTCATCGACCACGCCAATCCACGCCATGCGAAAATGCCCGAAATCCACCGAGATTCGAACGATGGCATCAAAGAGTTCCTGGCGGCTTTTGCTGCGAATGATGGCCTTGTTGGTTTGGCTCAAAGCCGCATAAATATCCGTCAAGTGAGCAATCTTAACTGTGGCCTCCTTGTGCGAACTCATATCTCGACCGACATTTCCCATATGGGCGGCGTATTCGCCCCTGACTGACGTCAGAATAGCCAAATTCCGGCCCAACCGGAAGGCGTGATGGCGCGGTGATAGCCGCCACCGCAGCAAAATCGCCACCTTGACCGCCAGGGTCGGCTCCTGCGGCGCGATTCCAGCCCATTTTGCAACGTAGCGGGCGCATTTCGCCTGCCTTCCGCCCCGTGCCGTCTCTCCCAGTCGTCAGCATGGCGCTGGCTCTCTTGGTCGCAGAGCGTCGATCATGTCGAGGATGCGCCGGAACAGGTCGCGCGGCACAGTGACCTCGGCCATCTGGAAGATGGCGTAGCGGGCGTGGGCGATCACCTTCGCGCCGATCTTGACCACCTTTTCGCGGATGGTGGTCAGTGACCAGCTTTCCATTTCGTCCGGCAGGGCCAGGGTGCGCAGGAAGTTGGACAGGTTGTAGGCCAGCGCGTGAAGCTGGAGCCGGACGGCGTTGGCCTTCATGGTGCGACAGGACAGGCGGGTCCACTTCACCGCATTCTTGCCCTCCTTGATGTACTGCTCCGCCGTGCCACGCTGGTTGTAGAAGGCGACGACACGAGGGGCCGGGCGGGTCAGGTTGGTGACGATGAAGCCGACGCGGAGATACAGTTCGCCGGGATGCCATTCGACCTTGGCGACCACGCGGCGTTTCCGGTTCCATGACTTGGCCTGATAGCTGAAGCTGGCGTAGAACCGCTGGACATGCTTGGGTGGACGACCGACCGGACGCTTGAGCAGATGGGCGACGTGGCCCTGGAGGACCGCGTTGGCTTTGAGGCGGATAGTGTACTTGTAGCCCTCGGCCTCCAGGTAGTCGTACAGGTCGGGCAGGGCGAAGGCCGCATCGCCCCGGAAGAATCGCCGCTTGGTCCTGTCCCGATACCGCCCCACCACCGGCTCCAGCACCGAGCGCCAGTCGTCGGCGCTGTGGACGTTGCCGGAGCGAAGGGCGCAGCGTTCGAGGTCGCCGAACTGGTTGAAGACGAACAGCGGGTGGTAGCAGGTGCAGCCGAAGTGGCCGTTGTAGGCGGTGCCCTCCTGCTCGCCGTGGGTGGGACTGACGCTGCTGTCCATGTCCAGCACCACCACATCGGTCGGGCGGCGGGCATGAACGGCGTCGATCCATTGCCCCGAAAGGTCGGCCAGGGCGGTGAGGTTGGCCTTGCCGGTCAGCACCTCGATCTCGAACCGCCCCATCTGGCTGGTGGACGCGGCTTCCTTGGTCACTGCCCGACCGCCGACGATCCAGCGCATCGCCGGATCATGGCCGAGGCGGTCGGCGTCGTTGACATCTTCGTACCCGGCAAGCCGACCGAACACTGACTGCCGGAACTGGGCGATCATGGTGTGGCGGTGGTTCTTGCCGGTCCTGCTGTCGGCCAGCACCTGCCCGGCCATCTCGGTCAAACCGAGGGCATCATCGAGTTCACGGAAGGCGAGCAACCCGGCGTCGGACGTGACCTTGGAACCGTGGAATTCCAGCTTCAGACGGCGGTCGAAGGCGACCCGAAGATCAGCCGATTCCGCTTCACCCGCCGCCATCTCCATATCCAGCCACTCCATCAGCCGACAATACGTTGATTTGTATAGCAGAATCGCGTTCAGACGTCACGAGACTGGGAGGTCATCTGGGAAATCCGGGCTCGAACAAAAGCCACATCAAATTCCTGCCCCTCATGGGAGAGGTAGTTTGCCGATATTTCGACCGGAAGCGTCGATCCGTCTTTGCGTTTCAAAGTTGCATCAAATCGCAGGAATCTTTCTTCTTTTAAAGAACGCCAATGCTCCGCCCATTTTTCACGAGGGTGGTCCGGATTTAATTCAGATGCATGTAGATTCAACATCTCTCTCTCATCATAACCTAAAAGCGAACATGCAGAATCATTCACATATGAAATCAACCCAGATTCATTAATCCAGTAAACAGGTTCCTCCGCTCGCTCTATTGAGAATTGAGTTATTAAATGCCGTATAGTTAATAATTCATGCTTCCGAATATGTGATTTACCTATGCCCCACATCAAGCCAATTCCAGACATCACCAGAGCCCAGAAGATTGCATGGTTTAAAGCTAATCTTTTGATCTCCGTTGACGCAATTTCATTGGATTTCTCCAATGGAATGGTGACATCAATACCTCCTCGCAGGTCGCCAACCTTGTAGCCCTGATCGCCGTGACAAGTTAGGCAGGATTGCTCGACGCGGATTGGTGCCATAACACGGACAGCCGCTTTTCCGTTGCTCAGAACCTTTTCAGTTACCTCTGTCTCACCCTGCTCCAAAAGCAGAAGAGCCTGATGCTCCCATTCATCCGGGGCGTTCTCCGGATTGAGGGGCTTCATGCTCGTAATTCGTCCCTTGGCAACAAATCCCGACTGCATCAGTTGACGCAGCACGTATGCAGGATTCATCAAGGTCAGGTGTTTGCCGTTCGTGGTTACAACATCACGGTCGGGGACATTCAAATACGGGTTTGGGGAAGTTTGGGCGTCAGGAGCCACATATACTCCACCATGAGATGCGACCCAATGGCGGAAACCAATATCTGTTTGCACGCTGGTTCGTGCCTCTTGAACTGCCAAACGCACTGCTTGCTGCCTTTCGTTTTCAGCCGCCATCCAAAACGAAAGCAAGACTGCCGCTGTCCATAATGCAGCAGACCCAACCATTAGCCTTCGAAATGATAAAACTGAAATTGCAGCATTTGGTTGTGCAGCGGAGGTCATAGGCAAATACTCCAGCACGTAAGCCTGTCCGACTAAAGCCCTTCACGCAGCAAAGGTATCATGCCTATTTCAAAAGCCATATACCGCCAAGTTACCTACCAAGATTTCGGCTCTGCCCTCATGCATTGATCGGCCAATGTCTCCCGGATGTGGTATTCACCTAATCAGCTATATCTGGATGGATATTTCCCGCCCATCCCCAAAATCCGTCCAGCATGATTAGGTGGTAGAGTTCTCGCCCGTTCGCCACCGCAGATCTGTTTTACGGTTCGTTCCGCTTCACAGGAACGACCACGAAGAACTCTTGATCATTCAACGTTCCAACCGACACCATCAACGTCTCATGCTGGTTCACGAGCCGGGCATGGGGGACACCATCGACCGCCGTCCAAAGGCGGGACACCTCCCAGACTTTCCTGGTGTGGTCATTTGCCTTTGTGAATCTGTCACCGACTTGGATGGGTGGAGTTTTTCGCCCGAATATTGCCATTGTCGCCCGAAATGATTGCCTGCGTTCGTCCTGCTGTATCTCGAATCGCTTGGATTTGTCCAAAAAACTTTCGATCCTCGGACAGCGTGTGCATTGCCATCACGTCACAGGCCAGGAAATTGAACCGGGCGCCCAAGGGCCAGTTCGCCGGCACGATCGCTTAGGTTGAAATAATAGGCCACCGGCAAACGACACATCCATCCAGGCCCCCTTGTCGGACTGGAACCGTCATTTGCGCCACATCCAGCCCTTCAATCGCGCGGACATTGCCGGCGGCATCCGCAACCGAATCCGGGTTCCCGGCCCCATGGCGCGCTGGACCGCATGATGAACGAAAAGTATGCACAGCGCCCCCACCGCGATCGCGACGAAAAGATGCACGAACAAGATCGCAACCGTCAGGCCAATGGCCACGACCAAAAGCAGCCGAAGCCATCCTGCGGAATTTACCGCCCGGCGAATCTCCTCGAAGCCGAAAGCATTATTATGCGCCACACTTCTCCCCTTTCGATTGCGAGCCCCGGTAAAAGCCGCATGGCCCCATGAATTGGGCCCCATACGGGCGGGGCTCGTCAAACGATTGTTGCATCCTTGGAGATATGTTGCCGCCCATCAAATATTGCGACTTATTTTTATTCTCTGCCCTTGGGCCGATTCATGCTACAGTTAGTGATCGAATTCGAGATGATTCGCCCCGCGGGAGACGCCGCCGATGCCGTTTCCCCAAGGTTCGGGCCGTTTCCCCAAGGTTCGGATCGGAAGCCTCGCGGCTTTGGAATGCAGCTTGGACTTTGGCCGGATTTGCCGGCGATCCCGGTTGACTTTTGGTCGCGCTGGCTGACTATGTGACTCTGGCATGGGGTATTGCCGTAGTTGGGCCGCCCGTTCAAGCAGGTCGTGAGACGAGGAATGAACCAGACCAATCCGCTCCCCGAATGGACCGATGATTTATCCGTGAACGTCGAAATTATCGACGAAGATCATCAGGCGTTCTTTCGCTTGGCAGCTCTGATGAGCGACGTGACCTCCACGCCCGACAACGATCAGCCCTACCTCATCGAAACCTCCATCAATATCCTCGAGGAATATATCGAGGGGCACTTCCTGCGCGAGCAAAAGGCCATGGCCAAGGCCGACTACGCCTATCTGGTCGAGCAATCGCGGCGCACGACGCCTTTGCCGACCGAGTAACCCGCATCATTCAGGACTACCGCCAGACGGGCAGTATCGAAAAGATCGGCACCCTGGCGCATTTGGTCACGGATTGGCTGAACAACCATATCCGGGTGGTGGATGCCCAATACAAAGGGATCTTGACCAACGCGAATGTGGATGACCGCCCCCTGGTGTATATGGCTGCAGGCCTGGACACCGAGCTTGTCTCATAGCCAAAGGCAAGAAAGCCCCCCGTCGGCATATGCTCCTCCTTCGGGCTTGGGGATAAGCCGGGCCGTCGTGCGCAAGGACGGCCCGGATGGGATTGCCGATCCCGACGGGTTCAGACAGAATGGGCCTGTCCGCGTCAGCACAAGGTCCTGAGAGATGGCGCATCCTTCGATACTGTCCGTAGCGCTGGCGAACCTGCAGAAATCCCATGAATTTCTGCTGAAAATTCTGGACGCCTGCGGCAACATCCCCGGAGCCCCCGGCGCGGCGTCCGATCAGGAAATGATGGCCGCTATCGCCCATCTGGCGCATTTGACCGAATCCGTGATTCAGGAGGGCGAATTTGCCCGCGAGAACGGCGGCGACTTCGTGGCCGCCGACATCTTTTCCGAAACAGCCCGCGACACCCAGGCTTCCCTTGTCCAGGCGCCACCCGCCGACAATAAAATGCTCCGCCTCCAGGTCATCTTGCAGATATGCCTGGAACAAAGCGAACGGAACTGGCTCCAGGCCAAGCGGCTGAAATCCGAAAACGCCGCCCTGCGGCGCGGCATGAAGCAGGTCGCCGCCGATGTGGCCGCCGCCCGCTCGATGCTGCCGCCGGTCGCTGCCGCCGCCCCCCGATCAGCCCCGGTCCCCATCACGGCGGCAAGACCGTCGCCCGCGGCAACGCCCGTGACGGTGACGCGGCTGGCCGGACAGCAGAAACTTCGGCTGAAATAGGGGCTCGGCGCCGAACTCGCCGACCGCCCCGCCCCGCCCACGGCCCTGATCAAGCCTTCTCCCCCCCCCTCTCCCCACGCGAACGCAAAAGATCGGCAACCCCGTTCTGGCTTGCCACCCCGTCATTCGCCTCGGCGGGCGGACGAAACCGGCTCGCCCCGCGCTTGCTGCGCTTGTTGCGCGTCAGATCGGCCAATTCAAAATGTTCCGCCTCCATTTTCTGGAGCTTCCCGATTCCCTCCCAGGCGGAATCCAGCTTTCGCTTCATGGTTTCGTCGGCTTTGCGTCCGCCCAGAACCGCGACGATTTCCTCCACCGAGGCCAATCGCTCCTGCAGAAGGTCGCCGCCTCCCAGGGCGATTTCTCCGCCGTTCAGATACTTCTCCATATCGGCGATGATCGCATCCAGCCTACCGACGGACATTTGCCGCAAGATGCCGATGAACAAAGCCTTCATCGCCCCGATCTTCTGCCGCAGCGGATTGTCCTGGCCGCGATGGGAACCTTTGTTCAAATCCACCAGGGTGACGAGGTTCACCAGCCTATCTGCCGCCTCCATGATCTCGGCGCGCACGACCTTGCGCGTCCGTTCATCATCGGTGGCATGCAGGGCTTCCTTCAGATGCTCGATTCTGGCGGCGATTTCGCTCACGCCATTGAAGATGATGGATGCCTGGGAATTGGGATCCTCCCCCACGACGGCCGGCGCATGCGGTCGGCGCGGGGCCAGGCCCAGCTCCCCGGTATGGCCCTTGGCGGCAAGCTTGCGGGGGGCCGGAGACGGAGACGGCAATTGCGTCGCGCCGTCCTGGCGGTCGGCAGCGCGACGGAACGGCCCTTCGTAAAGGCCCGGAGCGAGATTGCGGCGGCAAGGCCCCCGAAAGGTCGGGTTGGCGATGAACTCGCGCTTTTCATTCAAGGCGCGATTGACGTTTTTCAGCATGCTGCGCGTGCTGATGGGCAGGGTCATGACTCAATTGGCCCCGGAATTGCGCATCATGGACAGATTGCCGACATCCATGTGACTGATGACGCAAATCATCGGCCCGGTCACGACGCCTTCGGGGGTTTCCATTCTGATGCGCCGAATCATGTCGAGCGGTTCGTCGATATCGGTACCGGCGCAAACGATCAGGTCATAGATGCCGGACGCGGCGAACTTGATCGCTTCGGTCAGGATGCCCGACTTCAAAACGTCGGCAAATCCAATCTGATGCAAGGATGTCGCGATCAAGCTGCAAAGCGAATCGTCCGAGGCCACGACCATGCATGCCTTGCCTAAGAAGGAGGTATTCAATGACATTCCACGATCCTTGGCCCCACGCGCGCTCCGCATCCCAGGAAATAAAGAACCAGCCGATGAAAACGGAAAAAGCCATTCCGTGCTAGCCTGTATCCGATAAATAGGCATTGAAGCATGGTTATGGCCGGGTTATCAAACCCCTTGCGAATTGAAGGGGGCATACGGCAACCTTAACGCCTGGGGCCGAGGCTTACGCCAAGTCCGGTATTCGGCCAAGACAGGAGACAAGGATGGGCACGGAAAAGGGGGTGCCTTCACCGGAAACGGACAGTGCGCGGGACGCCAAGATGGCGGAAATTCTCGAAAAGATGCGCGTCCTGCTGACCGGGGAGCAGCCGCAGGCGGCACCGCGCGCGCCCGAACCTCCGAAGTCCACCCCCGTTGCCGAGCCCCCAAAGCCCTGCGCCCCCGCCGCCGTGAGCGATCGGGATCAGTTCCCCCACACGGTGGCGGACCGGTTGATGGCCGGGCAAAGCCCGGTCCAAGTCTATCGCGAATACCGCGGCATGACCCGCGAGTCCCTGGCTCGGACGGCGGGAATCAGCCTCGAAACGCTGGCCGCCCTGGAAGCCGGGTTTGACATGATCGTGCTGCGCAAGATCGCCGAAGCCCTGAAGATCAACGTCCGGCGGCTGCTTTAGCGTCGTGCCTCAAATATGAGGCACGACGCTCAGGCGAGCATTTAGCGAGCGGCCAAGCGGCTGGAGGGCCGCGCTCAGGCAGAGGGACGGACACTAGCCGCCGCCCCCCTCAAGACGGATTCTTGCGGTGCGGCACCACCGCCGTATTGGGGCGGCGGCGGATCATCAGGGCGAAACCATCGCGCACCCGGGTCAGGACGCGAACCGTCGCCCGCTCGGCCCCCGCCATCCGCTTGAAGACCTGATAGGCTCGCCGCCGTCCGCTGCCCGGCCCTACCTGGGCATAGGTTCTGAACCGTGCGTTCCGGACCACGCGACGCCCGAAACGGGTCCGGAGAAAGGCCAGCAGCAGGCCGTTCTTGGCCAACCAGGCGACGAGAATCACCATGGCGTGCGCGAACACGCCTTTGATGAGAACTCCGAACAGAAACAATAAAATACCGGCGATGATCGCTGTCAGCATAGCCGCTTTCCAAACCCATGGGCCGCGCCGAGATCCCCGGGCGAAAGCACCCGGTCTCCATAGGCCGGGGCAAACCGTCGGCAATCATAGCCGAAGGGGAAAAATACGTCATCTTCTATGGTTCGGAAACGGGGCCGATCGCGCCGAATTCGGCGCCGAAACCGGATCAGCGGCCCGCAGGCCCAGAACGGCCGGACGTCTGCGACTTCGGCGAGCGGGCGGTGTCGAACTGCGGCAAGGGCAACACCCCTGCCTCGATTTCCTTCACCTGGGCCACGATGCCTTGGGCTTTCTTGACCGCGTCCTTGACCTCGCTGTCGAGCATGTCGATGCCGCCGCGGACATTGATCAGGAATTGGGCATAGCTCATGCGAGCCTGCATGGCGCGACCGATATTGAAAGACAGTCCGGCACGCCCGGACAAAATGTCCTCGCCGGACTTGATCAGCCGGGAAAGGTGGGCGCGCAGAAGCGATTCCGCGCTGGCATCCACCGATTTGCGGATAATGCGCAGACGCTCGATATCCGCCGCGGAGCAGCCGTGCTGCTCGATGCGCATCTGCGCCAGCGCCATGAGGTTGATAAGGCGCTCTTCGGCATCGGCCACCGCCGTGGTCAGAGCCCCCTGCGCCTCGGCGCCGGTGGTGGTCACCAACCGCGCCAGAAGCTGCTCGATCAGGCGGGCGGTGACGAAGGCCTTGTCGATCACCGCGCGGGTCTGGCGGTCGCCCCCTTCGTCCTCCTCGGCCTCATCCGCCCTGGGACGCGCTGGCGCCGCGAAAGAGCCCCTCTGCGGCGCGGCCGCCGCCATTCCGGGCACCGGCGGCAAGGAACGCTCTCCCTGCAATTCCTGCCGGATGGCCCGCCGTTCCGATTTCTCGACCGCCTGATTTAGCTGCTCGGCGATGCGGTCCTCGGCCCGGCGGAACGGTCCCTGGTGACCCTTGGATGACCGGCGACGACGACAGCCGCCGCGATAGGTGGCGGTGGAAATGAAAGGCCGCTTGCCGTCCATGGCGGATAAAAGCTTCGCCTGCACCGCCATCAGCGAGGTCGGCATGGCGATGACCTCGCAGATTCCGGCCTCGCGGGTTTCCTGAAGCAGTTCCGGCGTCCAGTCCCGGCCCAGGCTGATGATGGGAAGCGTATTGGCGGGAGCGGACATTTCCCAACGGACAAAGCGAGCGATGGCAATGCTCCCGCCGCCCGGTACGTCGTTTTGGGAGATGATCAGGTCGATAGAGGGATTGGCGCGAAGGGCATGCGCTACCCCTCCGACATCGGAAAGATATTCGACATCATGCATCTTTACCCCAAGCAACAACTCACGCAGCACCCTGCGCAGGCCGCCGTCTGCGATAACAACAAGGCCCTTACAGGCAGCAAATGGCTTCATCTTGAGGATCTACCCCTTTTCGAACGCCACCGATCAGGTGTGTATCGAAGCATTGCCAAGGCCGCAGCACAACCCTCGAATTATGAGATTTACTGGCTATTTTTGCGCCGAGGTTGAGCTGGCCAGCCGGGCCATTCCATCTTTCGAACACGATTTCCTCGCCTCCCATGGACTCGGCACATCATACGGAATAAGCTTGCCACCAAGCGACCCCTCCTTCGGCGTACCGAGAGATGAGGGCGAGGGAATGGGGCAGACACACCGAATTCTCCACTGTATCTACCACCCCTTCATTAAATACAATTCCGCCGTCTTATGAGTTAATGCATGTTGACTCTACCATCACTTAAGAACCTTGCATGCCTTCTGATTTCATCAGACAAGAAAAAGCGCCGTCTACTGGCCGACGTTCTTAATCAGATTGGAATTAGTGTAATTCACGAAACTGATACGGTTGAACATGCCACTTTACAGCTTCGTTACACCACCATCGATCTCGTCATTTGGGCGGAGGCCGGCGATGGTCACATCGACCTGCTGAAGCATATCCGGCGCGACTTGTCCCCCAGAGCCCGGACGGTTCCCTTCCTGTGCGTCACGGAAGGATGGGATAATGAGCGTCTGACCCGAGCCCGGGATGCCGGTGCCTCCGGCTTCGCCACCCTCCCCCTCACTCTGCGGGGGATGCTGAAAGCCGTCTCGGCGCTTCTCACCGACTCGCGCGAATTCATCAATTGCGGCGGCTATGCCGGTCCCGACCGCAGGCGGAACGATCTTCCCAACTACCAGGGACCGCGTCGCCGCGCCACCGATGGGACGGCCCCGCGCCCGGCGGCGGAAACCGCGCCGCCGAAACCGTCCGCCGCCGCCCGGCCCGAAAATGCCGCCGAGGCGCCGAGCGGCGCGACCGCCGAGACGCCAAGCCGGCCGCCGTCCAAAGCCACCGCCGGAATCGGCATGGCCGCAACATCCGGCGGCGGCCGAGGCCCCGATATCGAGCATCTGCCACCGTCCAACCGCCGCGTCCAGGTTGTCCAAGAGGCCCTGCGCATCTCTCAAGAGCTTCAAGCCCTGCTTCACGACCCCGCCGAGGAAAACGCCAAGGCGAAGATCAGCGACCATTTCAATCGTCTGATGAACCTCATGGGGCTGGTCCACGGCTATTGCCGGGAGGAAGGCGAGGCAGGGTCCTTCTTCAAGAAGAAATACGCCGAGATCATGCGGACCGTCAGTAAGTTCTCGTTGGGAATCCTGGCCTCCGGCCTCGAACGGACCGTCCAGGAATCGTCTCGGATCGTCGATGGAACCACCCCCGCCGCATTGGGAGCGTCGTCGAAGATCTTTTACAAGATGTCCGAATTCGACACCTTGATCACAATGCTCGGCGGCTACCCCTCGCTCTCCCTCGACCTGTTGGAGATGATCAAGACCGGATGGCAGAACGTGCTGTCGCTGACGGCCCGAGACAATACCCTCAGCGAGCTGGAAAAGGATGACGCCGCACCGCTGAAGCTTGTGGCCGCCAAGCGACTGAACGATGCGGATGTAATCTTGCAAGAGCGCCGCGCCGCCGATTCCCAAGAGGCCGCCTTCCAGCGCCTCAACCAATCGCCAACAGCGTAGCGGCCCCGGTCCCTATAGCGGCGAGCGCCAAATCCGGCGCACGCCGCGATCAGCCGCCATTGCGGCTGTGGCCAAGCGGCCGGAGGGCCGCGGACGCCTCGACCAGATAGGCGAATTCATCCACCGCCGCCGCCGTCTCGATGACGGCGGTCTTTGCCGCATCCCCAGATTGGGGAATAAACCGGATGCGGATGTGACAGGCGTGCGGCTCTTCCCGGGCGATCCTGCTTTCCAGTTCCCGGGTCAGGGCATGGCACTCCTCGACCGTGACCTGGCTTGAAATGGAAAGCTGCAGATCCACTTCCCAGGTTTCCCCCATGCGGCGACCGCGCAGGTCCACGACGCTGACGCCGGGATGGTGGGCGGCCAGCAATTGCCGGATGCCGTCGATGCGATGGGAGGGAACGCTGCCGTCCATCAAGCCGTGGATGCTGTCCCAGGCGATCACCGCGCCGATGCGCAAAACCAGCAGCGACACCAAGATGGCGGCCAGATGATCCGCCGCCACCCATCCCAGGATGGACAAAACGATGCCCGCCAGTACCGCCAGAGACGAATAGGCGTCGCCCCGATTGTCGGCGGCGGCGGCCATTATGGCGGGACTGTTGGTGTGTTCGGCCACGCAGCGCAGATAGCGATGCACCAGTTCGGCGGTTCCGGCGGAGATCAGGGCGCCGAACACGGCCCAGACCTCGGGGACCTGCACATGGCCGGAGCCGAGATGGGTGACGTTGTACCACAGCATGGCGGCGGCCCCGGCCATCAAGCTGATGCCGATGAAATTGGCCGACAGGAATTGAACCTTGCCGTAGCCGTAGGGAAAGGCGGAATTGGCCGGTCGGCTGGACAGCTTGACGCTGGCCAGATTGATGCCCTTGGTCAGAAAATCGCCGAAGGAATGCAGGGAATGGGCCTGAAGCGCCATGCTGCCGCTCAGCACCCCCAAAGCGGTCTTGAACACGGCGAGAGCCAGGGCGGTGAACATGTCCAGCCAAGCCGCTCGGTCACGACATTCCTGGCATTTGCTTGGTTTCATCGGCCTTCCCAGCATCGGCGACGCCAATGCGCACCGTGGTTTATTCTATAGCAGTTGCCTGCCGTCCATGGCAACTGCACCACCTTGCAAGGCCGCGATTATTTGGGCACCAGCATGGGTAGGACGCCGGGCAGGATGTCGAAGCGGAAGGGGGCTTCCATCTTTTCCACCTCGCCGTCGATGGAGACCAGCGGCTTGCGCTGCCGGGTCCGGATTTCCAGCCAGGGCAAGGAGCCTCGGATGAGGGCCTCGTTGCTGGCCCAGCGCCCCATGGCCACCTGCAGGCCCAGATCCATGAGGCTGAAGGGCCCCGCCCCCTGCCCGATATAAACCCCCAGGGTAGCGCCATCCATGCGCTCGCGCTCCAGCTGGAACGGATCGGAATCCCGGCACATATTGTTGGACACCATAAAAAAGGAAGTGGCGATCCGGGCTTGGACGTCGGGTCCGATCAACTCCGCTTCGATCAAGCGATGCCCCCGGGCCAGGCCGGTCAGCCCGGCCAGGGCTCCGTCCAGAAAGCTCCCTCCTTTGCGGCGGGCCTCGTCGCGAGAACGGATGAATTCAGGAAATGCGCCGAGACAGGCACGAATCAGGAAGAAACGGTCATTGACCCGCCCCAAATCGGTGGGGGTGGGAACCGCATCGGCCAAGGCCACCGCCGCCCGGTCAAGGTCGAACGGCACTCCGAACTGGCGGGCGACATAATTCATGGTTCCCAGCGGCAGGACACCCAGGGACTTGCCGCTTCCCACCACATGCTTAAGCGATCGGGACAAGGACCCGTCGCCGCCGCCGATGATGACCGCATGGACGGCGGGATCACGGCACGCCTTGCGAATTGCGCGCCCCATGTCCTTTCCCTCGGCCAGGGTGACATGGGCCTGATGGCCCAGCGAGGTCCAGATGGCCGACAGCCGGGCGGCGACGACCGGGGGCGACAGGCAGGCGACGGTTCCCGCACGTTCATTGATGATCGCCGCGATGCGCATCGCTCCGCCCCGTCCCGTCCCTGGTCAGCGGGGAATGGCGCCCGCGATCATAATTGCCATCTCATGCCGCCTTTCTTGTCCACCGGCACCTTGACCACGATGTCGTGGCATTTGATGCATCGTCCGGCCGGCGGATGCGGCTGGCGGGAGGTCGGCAGAATGGGCGGTCCCAGCTTGCGGACCCGCGAGAGATTTTCCAAAACGGCGCCATAGGGCGTCTTGAACTGGGAGCCGGCGGCCGGGCCGCCCACCATCAGGTGGCACTGGATGCAATCGCCTACATAGGGATGCGGCATTCCGGTTCCTGGCTTCACCGGCGGGATATGGCGGATGGTCATCAGCTTGTAGCGGAGCGGCGGTTCCAGCAGCCGCTCCAACGGCGACAGCAGCGATGGCTCCATGGGCAGCGGTAGACGCCCCAGCAGCAGCCCCTCCGCCCGTCGGGGCGAGGTGGCGGGCGTTATGCCGGACGGCGTGGACAGCTGGTCCCAATAGAGTCCCAGCCCGATCGCCGCCAACAAGGCGATCATCCCCAAGCTTACCCAGCGACGGCCGCGCCGCGGCGCCTCCATGCTCACCTTCCCCGTCTCCTCGGACTCACTGCACCACCATCCACAGTGCCAGTCCCTCGTCATCGCGCAACTTGCAGGTCCGCCCGCCGACCTGGATCGACTTGACGTAAAGCTCGGCATTGGGCCGCCCCGGATCGAAAATGAATCCGACGCCGCTGACCCGCGCTCCGTCGAAGGACGGGCAGCCGATCTGGGTAAGATATGCCTGCGGCGCCACCGAAATCTCCTGCAGGGCGCCGGTGCCGTTGTCGATCCAGATATGGACCTGCCCCCAGCCGACATCGTTGCCGATGCTGGCCACCTGGGTGACACGGCCGCTGAACTGCAAAGGCGTCGCCGGGGTAAAGGGCGACAGACCCGGCAGGGCGGCGGGAAGCGACAATGCCTGGCTTTGGGCCGTGACGCCGCCGCCGGTTTTGCCGCCGCCTGTGAAGCGGTCGGGAAGCATGGCGCTCACAACCAGCCCCAGGATCAGGACGACCCCGAGGCCGAGCACCAGCTGGGGCGAGACGGCGCCTTCGGCCATCTGCCGAATACGGCTCAACATACGCTCTGGCCGGATGTCCATGACGCCGCCCCTCTCTCGCTCAGGCCCGTGCCGCGGCGGCGGGTGCCGGGCTGACGAACAGGCGGATGTCGCGGGCGTGGGGGATTTCCTCCTGGATGCGCCGGCGTACCGCCTCGGCCACCATGGAACTGTCCTTGATGCGCAGATTGGGATCGACCCGCAGGCGGATGTCGAACTGCACGTCCTCGCCCACATGGCGACCGCGCAGGAAATAGATGCTGTGGACCATGGGCGTGTCCATGGCCACCTGCCAGGCGGTCTGCAGCAATTCCGTATCCACCGAGCTGTCCATCAGGCCGTGGATCGAGGTTCCGATCAGTTCCAGGCCGATGCGTCCCACCAGGGCCGAGACGCCGATGGCCGCGATGGTGTCGGCGATGGGAAAGCCGATCACCGAGGCGATCACGCCGACCATCACCGCCGCCGACGAGATGGCGTCGGACCGGTTGTCCCAGGCATTGGCGATGATGGCCGGGCTGTTGTTTTCGTTGCCCACGCAGATCTGGTAGCGATACATCAGCTCGTTGACGATCACCGTCACCGACGCCCCAACCGCCGCGAAGATGCTCGGCGCCTCGTAGGTCCCCGAGATCAGCTTCATCACCGAGCCGTACATCAAGAAGCTGGCCCCGATCAGCAGCAAGGAGCCCACGATGGACGACGAGATGTATTGGATGTTGCCGTAGCCGAACGGATAGCGCTCATCCGCTGGCTTGTTCGAAATCTTCAAGCTGAGCTGGGTCACCCCGCTGGCCACCACGTCCGCCCCCGAATGCAACGAATCCGCCACCAGCGCCACGCTGCCGCTCATCAGCCCGAGGACCCCCTTGAACAGGGTCATGCAGATGTCGGCGGTAAAGGCCCACCACACCACTTCCTCGCGGCAATCCCTGCAATTTTCGAACTTCATCGGTTCATGTAATCCACAAGATTGGAGCCCAGGATACGATAATTATCGCCCACCTTCTTCGCCTTGATCGTCCCCGAACGAATCAGGCCCAGCACCTCGAGACGGTCCATCCCCAGCAATTGCGAGGCTTCCGCGCTGCTGTAGATCCGGTGCGGCAAGATCTCCTCGCCGAAGATCTTGTCCACCAGCACCATGGCGCCCTGCACGAAGGTCACCAGCGCGCTCCCCTTGATCACCGCCGTCCAGATCATTTCTTGATGTCCTGCGCATGGTTGAGAGGCAACAGTTCCTGGAACAGCTGCGGCGTGATGATCGGCGTGTCGCCCGCCGGCTTTTCCTGGAAATACTCCGCCCGCTTGAACCCGGTGATGAACGCCAGATAGTTCCACGGCCACTTGGTGATCTCGATGTTGTAGGTCGAGGCGGCGGCGTTGTAATCCTCCCGACGCGTCGCGATGCGGTCTTCCATCTCCACCAGCGACGTCATCATATGCTTGTAGGTGTCCACCGACTGGATGGTCGGATACTGCTCCACCACCGCCATCAAACGGCCCAGCGCATTGCCGAAGCCTCCGTCGGCCCCCAGCAGCGCCTTGCCGCCCCCAATATCACCCAGAAGCTTGCCGATCCCGCCCTGCTTCATCAGCTGTTCCAGCGCCGAGCCGATAGGGCCGCCCTTGCCAGCCTCAACGCCCTCGGTCCGCTTGTCCGAGGTATGCGAGAAGATCGAGTGCTCCAATGCAGCATGGTTCAGCGTCAGCTTCACAAGATTGCCGAACAGATTGTCCCGGCGCTGGATCATCACCTCGTAATTGGACCGCTTCGCCTGCGTGTCTTCCGACATGGTCACGAAGGTGTTGTAGCGCATCAGCAACGTCGCGATGAACGCAACAACCGACAAAACCGATATGACCATAAGAGCGTGCACCGGCCCACGCCCCAAACGACGCGGCGTCTCCTCCACCACGTACAACTGGGCAAGCAGCTCCTCCGACTGCTTCACCCGTTGCAGCGCACTGAAGTCGACCCCAGGGGCCGAACCAACATTCGCGTCGCCTAATGCCATATCCGCCTCTCTAAGCTCGTCGTATGAAGGAAACGCCCCTCATACGGCCTCAGACCGAGGCCCCTTCGTCAAGTTCATTGGCCTTCTTGAAATGCGGCAAGGCTTCCTCGTGCCGGCCCATCTGCTCATAGCTGAAGGCGATGGCGCGATGCACCTTGCCTTCATTGGGACGCAGGCCCAGCGCGATCTTGAAGCTGTCGATGGCTTCGTCGAAACGGCCGAGGTTGTCCAGCGCCACGCCCAGACGGAACCGGACGTTGAAATTGATGGGATTGGCCTCGGCCACCTTGATCAGCAGCGGAACGGCCAGATCGTACTTTTGCACCTGCACATAGGTCAGGCCGAGAACGGTCGCCACCTTCACGTTGTCGGGCGCATCGGCCAAGGAACGTTCGAGTAGTTCGGTGCCGCGATCGACGGCGCCGGTCTTCACATAGGCGATTCCCAGGTGCAGAGCCACATCCACATCGAAGGCATCGGCGTCGTAGACCTGCTCCAGCAGCATGACGGCCTGGGAATAGCGCCCGGCCTTGGCGTGGGAGATGCCCTTGTCGCGGTAATACACCTGGCGGATGTCGTCGTTGACGGAAAAGGCCGCACGGAACGCATCGACCATGTTCATTCCGAGCTTCTTCGCCACCGAAAGGCCGTAGTGAGCGTAAAGAGTGACCTCGTCAAGAATATCCGACGGCTTGCTAGACATAGTGTTCTCCAAAATCCTAATCAGGTGGCTCTGATCACTTTATGACGTGGCAGGCTTCGCACGGCCCGCGCACTTCGTGAGGATTGACGCTCCGGGCGACCATATCACGCGTGATCGTCGGCGGGGGCAGGCTTATCAAATCTGGGTCGGGGGTCAACTCGAACCCCTGGCCGATGGGGTGGCAATCGGTGCAGGCGCCGCGATAGCCGTGGGGGCGCGGATCGCCCGCCAGGATCATGGGCGCGCCTTCCAACTGGGCGAAGCCCAGGCCGCCCTCGGCCTCGCGCAGGACCACCGTCAGCTTGCGCACCACCGGAGCCCCCGGCCGGTTGTCCTTACGCAGTACGCTGATCCGCGCATCGGAGCGGTTGGCCACGGTCCGGCTGGCGGCCTTGAAACTCTCCATGTCGGTGACCGGGGTATCGTCGATCCTGACGATGAGATCGCCGGCCAAAAGCCCGGAAAACGCCGCGTTCAGCGTGACTTCGCCCAGCAAAACCCCCTGCAGGCCGCGCGGATAGTTCAGCTTGCGGGCCAGTTCCTCGGTCATCAGGCGACCGTCCATGCCCTGCCAATGCCCTTCGAACACCTTCAGCTTGCGCGGAACGAAGTTGGGCAGCGGCGATTCCGTCGCCGGCGCGGTCCCGCCGCCCGCCGCAGGATCGGGCTCCACCGGCATGGCAACATTGGCCGCCTGGGGATACAGGGGCTGGGGAAAGGCCACAGGCGCCGCGACCGGCCCTGCTGCCACCGCCTGGGACTGCGTATTCGTGGCCTGGGGCGCGACCGGCCCCTGCCGCCCGATGACGAGCGCCAGAACAACGGCCAGTCCCACGACCAGAAGCGCCACCTTGCTATTCATGTCCGGCCAATCCCAGCATCATGATCATCACACCGAGGTCAGCATCTTGAGAGCGATAGCGGCCATGGTCGCCGCATACACGCCCTTGAGCACCCGCACCGGCAAGACCCGCATCAGGCGCGCTCCGATGATGCCGCCCACATAGGCGCCGGGAATCATCACCAGGGCCAGGGTCACCGGCGCTTCCCAATGAATCAGACCCGTGCTGGATCCGTGGAGGAAGGCCACCACCGAACCGGCCACCGAGGCCCAGAACACCAGGACCGAACTGTTGGCGATGGCGTTTTGCAGGCTGATGCGTCCCACATAGCGCTGCAGCGGAACCTCGATGACGCCGCCGCTGATGCCGAGAATACCGCTGAACAGACCCATGGGCAGCCCCAACACCGCCGAACGGGCATGGCCTTCCGGCAAGGCAAGGCCGCTGGCCTTGGGCCTGGAGGTGCCGTCTGCCAAAGCCATCAATTCGTCCATCTCGTCTTCAGCCTCTGCGGCGGAAATGGACTCGGCCGTTTCCTCGCCGGCATTGGGCTGAAGAATTTCCATGACCGCCTTGCCCGCCATGATCAGAGCGAACAGGCCCAGTAGAATACCCACCACAGAATCGCCGATGGCGTTGCCGATGAAATAGCCCAGGATCACGCCGGCGATGCCCCAGGGAATCAGCGGCTTGACCTTGTCCCACTGGACCAGTTGAGCCTTGTCGTTGCGCAATGAGGCAGCACCGTACACCACCACATTGGTCAGAAAGACCACCGGGCGGATCAGATACATGCCATAGCCGAAGAAGACCATCATGCCGGCGACCTGGAGCACGCCGCCGCCCATGGTCATCATGCCGCCGGTGACACCCGCCGCCAAGGCGAGCATGACCAGGCCGACGATATCGGCGACGGAGTATCCGCCGATCTTTGCACCCCCGACATGGTCTGTGTCGATGAAGGGCATGCCCGAGGGAATGGACGGCGCGACATTGCCCTTGACCACATTGCCTTGCACGACGTTCATGCCCATCCCCGGAATGGCAGTCGGTCCCCCGACCACCGCCCGGGCCTTGGACCACCAATTGGTGGAACCGGCAGCGACGGTCTGGGTCTGAGGTTGGCCGGGTGCCGTGGCGGAGCCCTTCTTGAAGCGAACCACGTCCTGAAGATGGGACACGATCACCTGGGCCGGCACCGTGAAGCCTTCCACCTTGCCGGCGGGGCCGGTAGCGGCGATGTTGATGCCCACCAGATCACCCTGGGCGTTGACCAGCGGGCCGCCGGTCTGTTCCCAGCTGTAGACCGCGTCCGAACGCAGCAGATGGGTGATCTGGGTCGCCCCCACCGCCAGCGGCGCATCCGCCGATTGCACCAGGCCCTGGCGCACCAGCGGCGCCCCCGCCATGTTGCGGCCGAAGGCGAAGACCTGCTGACCCGGCACCACCGTCTGGACGTCGGCCATGCGGAAATGCAGGAACTTCTCGGTGGTCTGCATCTTCAGCAGCGCCAGATCATGCCCCGGAATGGTCTTCACCACCTGGGCCGGAAAGCGCCGGATCCCACCCGTCGTCGCCACCTGGACCGAAATCTCCGGCAGCTTGGACACCGAATGCAAGGTGGTGATCACATAGCCGTTGGTCCCCACGATGGCCCCCGAGGCCACCGGACCGGCATTGACCCCGCCGCCGCCGACCCCGACCACAGCAGGGGGAACCGTGTGATACAGCCGCTGCACATGCGGCATGGCGATGTTGCGCACCAGGAACTGACCCACCGACAGATCGTCGGCCCCGTGGAAATTGTCGTCCTCGTCGTAATGGTCCAGGAGATAGATCCCCCAGGCGAAGGTCACGAAGATCAAGAAGGCCAGGATCGAGACAGGCGTCTTCCACGACCGTTCGCAAAACACGATCTTGTTGGTGGGCAATTCGCCCATGGTCTCGCCGACTTCAATCATGGCTGAGTTCCAAGCTCATTCGGATTCCTGTCGTCATCTCTCATCCCACGAGAACCGCGATATAGACGGTCCCCAGAACCAAGAAGATCCCCATCAGTGGCATGCCCCAGCGGACATATTCCCGATGGGTGAATTGCAGACCGGCGGCGGCTGCGGATGCCAGTTCCGGATGCCGCTTCACGAAGCCGGAATATTGAGTCATGGCCAGGGATCCCGCCGTGGCGCCCGGCAGCGCAGCCACCGACCCCGCCATGATGCCCAGCGCCAGCGCCCACCAAGCCGCCTGACCGTCCCCGTCCAGGCGAAGCGTCGCCGCCACCGGGGCGAAGACCGCCGCCGAGGTGCCGCCGCCCACGAAAATAGTGACGGCGGCTGCCATCCACATCAAAAGGATGGCGCGGACGCGGTCATGGGCGGCGGTAATGCCTTCGAGCCAGTTCACCGCCCAGTCGAGAATCCCCACCGAGGTCAAGGCCCCCACCATCACGAACAGGCCGCCGTAGAACAAGATGTCGGTGCCGCCGCAGGCCGAGAAGAACTCGTCATCCTTGAAGCGGCCCAGACCCAGCGCCGTCACCCCGGCGACAAAGGCGATCCAGCCCGGCCGCACCTTCAGCGGCCCCGCCAGAATCAAACCGGCGACGGTGACGCCGAAAATGATCAGTCCATAACTCAAAAGCCGACGGTCGATGGCACTGTGACGCAGCGCCTCGCCCCGGGCCCAGACCGGATCCACCGGAATTTCCGAGCCTTTCCAGTCGCCCAAACGCCGCTCGAAGAATACCAGCATCACCGCCAGCAAGATCAGGCAGACAGGCATCATCCCGGCGATGAAATCGTTGAAGTGAAGCTTGCCCGCCGAGGCCAGAATCATGTTGGGGAAGTCGCCGATCATGGTCGAGGCCCCGCCCAGATTGGCGGCGATAATCTCGGCGATGATGACCGGCACGGGGTCGATGCCGGTGCGAAAGCACACCGTCAAGGTCACCGGAACCACCACCGCCACCGTCACCAAGGAGTTGCTAGCCAGCGAAATCCCGTAGGTCACCAGCGCCATCATCACCAAGATCCAGCGCCCTTGGCCCTGGGACAGTTCCGCCGTTCCGGCCGCCAGATAGGCATAGACGCCGGAGCGGGCCAGGAGGGCGGAAATGGCCGCCATGCCGAAGATCAGGGCCAGAGTCTCGAAATAGACGGAGCGCAGCGCCATGACCGGCGTGTAGCTGCCGCTGATGGTTCCGATCACCACCAATGCCGCCGCCCCGGCCAGAACGGCCAGATGGCTGCCCTCCGCCCACCGATAGATAACGGCGAACGTCGCGACGAACACGGCAAGGGTGAGAAGTCCGATCATCTAGTTATCCACCTTCGACAACATGACTTCATCGTAAGTCAGCGGTTCTTCCGAGAATGTCGGCTTGCTTGTATCTCCGGCTTCTCGCGCCTCGGCGCTGACATGCAGCGATTCGATACGGCGCATCTTGCCGCAGACCGCGGCCTGAACCGCCTCGCAAATGTCGTGGGCCTGCTCCACCGTATGCTCGGGATCGACGCCGATGATCATGTCGGCCCAGATGTCTTGGCCCACATAGCGGGCGCGCAGATGGATCACGCCGCGCACGCCGGGGACCCGCTCCGCCGTATCGACGATGCGGTTCTGCACCGCCTCGCCCGCGGTATGGTCCATCAGGCCGCGATAGGCATCCATGAAGACGACCTTGCCCAGCAGCAGCAGGTCGATGGTTTCCCACAGGGCGACCGCCGGATCGATCCACGGCATGTTGAGGTAATGGGCGCCGATGATGCCCAGCGCCACGGCCCCCGAAGCGGTGGCGTCGCCATGGTGATGCTTGGCCATGGTCTTGATGATGGGACTGTTGGTCTCGATGGCGACGCAGCGGGAGTAGAAATACATGGCCACATTGACGCCGACGGAAACCAGCGCCGCCCACAGCACGATCAGATGCGGGGTGCGGTGCATGCTTTCATCCAACAAGATCTGGACGGCGTGGACCAGCAGATAGCCGGTCAGTCCGATGAAAACGACGCTGACCACCATGGACAGAATGAATTCGACCTTGCCGTGGCCGTAGGGATGCTCCGCGTCAAGGGGCTTGCTGGAGATGGTGGTCCCGATGACCACCATCAGCGCATTCAGCATGTCCTTCAGCGAATACATGGCATCGGCGAGCATGGCCTGCGATCCGCCGATCAGACCGACGAACGCCTTCATGACCATCAGTACGGTGTTTACAGCCAGGCCGACCCAACCGATGCTCCTGCTGCAGACCGTGCAACCGCTCTTCCTCATCCTTACTCACTCCAAAGCCCCGACCCCGCCTTCAACCCAAGCGAAGGGATTCAGCGCTTGATGACGATGCTCTTCCCCGGCGACTTCTGCTTGCGCCGCGTCATGACGTTCGCCAGCACCGAGACGATGCCGATGGCGAAACCGAGAAAAAACGTTATGCCCAGAACAACGAAATGCGGCGCAATCATCGCCAGTGGTCCCAGGCGGGTTTCGACCATATGCGCGTTGGACGACGCCAACAGCACGATCAACCCGCCGAACACCAACGATCCGATCAATCTTACCATGCCACTGTCCTAGACTGCCGCGTATCCCCGTCCCGCATATCGAACTCTCCCCCCGTCACGAGCCGGAGACGTCTCCAAGCTGACGCCAATACTGCGGCGGAAGCTCTTCCGCCAGACGCAAGGCGCCCCGGCAACCGTCGAAAGTGGGGTCCTTGACGCAGGTCACGTTCGCATCGCCGAAGGGACGCAGCTTTTCCTTGACGTAGGCCGCCAATCCGCGAATGCGCGAGCCGCCGCCGGCAAACACGATGTTTTGAAGCACGGTGGCCTGATATTCGGGCTGGAACGAACGCAGCAGCGTCTCGATGCTTTCGATAATGTCGGGCATCAGCGCCTCGCAGGCGATCTTCACCGGCTCGGTCACGTCAGCGCGCACGGGCTTGCCGGCGGCGCGGAACTCGAACGAGGCAACCTCGGTGGGGGTGCCGACGAAGGAGAACTGCTCTTTCACCGCGCAGGCGACATTCACGTTCATCTGCAGTTCGGGATGACGTTCCAAGATGGCGTTCTGGAGCCGCTCATCCACATAGTTGCCAGCCTTGGTCAGGGTAACCTGATCTTCGGGGCCGGGAACAGTGCCCTTCAGGGCGCAGATATCCGTGGTTCCGGCGCCGATATCGACGATGATGGTGTTGATCAGCTTGTCCAGGCCGTAGCCGACCATGAACGGTTCGGACACCACTAGGGCGGTATGAACCACCTCCTGAGCCATCTTGAGCAGCAGCGCCTTGTTGGCCGCCGACGCCCGCGCCGGCACGCCGATGACGGCGCAGATCTCGTCGTTGGGGCCGGGCTCGGCCGACTTCACCACATGGGTCAGCAGATGCCGCGCCACTTCGATGTCGCGGTCGCTGATCTCGCTCAGCACGCCGTCCTGGAGCGGATAGCGGATGTCCAGGTAGGAGCGCATCTCGAAAGCCTCGTCGCCGACCACATAGGGGCGGCCGAGCAGCTTCAAACCGATGACGTCCTTCGGGTATCCAACCACCGACTTCAGCAGGAACTTTTTGCCCCGGCTCGACATCACCGCAGTATGGGAAGTCCCAAGGTCGATGCCAAGGAACAATCTGTTCTTGGCCTGGCCTTCACCTTCACTCATTTTTGTCACTCCGTTCGCGTGCTAAATGACCAATTGACGGCTGCCAGCTATTTTTTCTTGCCCACCGTATCGCATTGAGACGTGGAGCAGGTCCCGCAACTTCCCTCGGCGGACCCCGTAAGCCGACGCGCACCGGCGACGACGTTGTCCCCAATGACACGTCCCCCCTTGACCACGCCGCCGACGACCCCGGCACCAAGACTGAGGACACTACGCACCGCCGAACCGGCGATCCCGAAAATTCCACCGAGAAGGTCTTCGACGGGAACGTCCTGAACCGTGGCGACCTTCTTTCTGACCGGCGGAGCCTTCCTCTTCTTCGCGGGCTCTCGGACGGGCTTGGCCGCTGGGGCAACGGAAGGGGGAGAGGCCAAAACCGGGGCCATGGCCGCAGCCGCCTGCATCAGTTCGGCAAGACCGAAATTAGTCGCCGGGGCGGGAACCGCCACCGCGTCCTCGATGCTTTCGGCCACCGGCTCGGAAACAGCCGCCTCATGAACCAATTCGGGCTCGGCCACCGGAAGCTCGGGCTCCGGCTCGGCTTCGGCCACAACGTCCACCGGCACGACTTCGGGCTCGGGCGCGGCCACCGGAAGCTCGGGCTCCGGCTCGGCTTCGGCCACAACCTCCACCGGCAAGACTTCGGGCTCGGGCGCGGCCACCGGAAGCTCCGGCTCCGGCTCGGCTTCGGCCACAACCTCCACCGGCAAGACTTCGGGCTCGGGCGCGGCCACCGGAAGCTCCGGCTCCGGCTCGGCTTCGGCCACAACGTCCACCGGCACGACTTCGGGCTCGGGCTCGGTCACCGGAAGCTCCGGCTCCGGCTCGGCTTCGGCCACAACGTCCACCGGCACGACTTCGGGCTCGGCCACCGGAAGCTCCGGCTCCGGCTCGGCTTCGGCCACAACGTCCACCGGCACGACTCCGGGCTCGGGCTCGGCCACCGGAAGCTCGGGCTCCGGCTCGGCTTCGGTGGTCTGGATCGGCTGAACCTCGATCACCAGATCGGAGACGGACACCGTGATATCCGAAGTGATCGGCTGGGACGCCTCCAACTCGATGACGAAATTGCTCTCCGGGGTCTCGACCTCTTCCACGCGGCTGGGGGTCCGCCAGATCGGCTGCGACCAGCGGCTGACCAGATCGCCGACGGACGGGGATTCCGTGGGGCGGGTAGGGGCGGGGCTCGGCTGAACCGGCTCGATCCGGCCGCCGTGATTGGCCGACCAGGGCGAGCTTTCCAGCAAACTGGCCCAAATATCGCCTTGCTGCGCCGGCTTCAGCGACACGGCCAAAGTTGGCGTGGGATGGACCGTCACCGAGACGATCTCGGGCTCCGACGGCATTCCGCCGCCCGCCGACAAGCCTTCACCCTGGCTCCCGTCGCCTTTGTCGCGATCTCGCCGGTTATTCGCCATTATCCAGCTCCACCATCAAAGGACAATCCAGAACTCTTGGCCATTGCGGTTGACCTTCAGCAAAATCTGCTGCCCGGCATTCGTCGCCCCCTTAATGGCGGCGTCGAGACGAGCCGGACCGGCCACCGGCCGATTATTGACCTCGAGGATGAGGTCATTGGCCTGGAGCCCCGCCACGGCGGCCCGGGACCCGACCAGAACCTCGGCCACCTGGGCACCCTTGGCTCCGGGAACCGGAACGGCGCCCGGCACACCGGTGATCGGACGCGGCGCCTGGAAGGTTTCGATCTCCATGCCCAGCCAGTTGAACTCGGTCGGAGGCTTCGGCATGACGGCCGGACCACCGGGAACCGCGACCATGCCGGGTGCAGTGGGGGCCATGCCGCCCATGGGCGGCTGCGCCATGTCGGCAATGGCCGGAGCCTGGACCGCTGCGGCGGCCAGACCGGCGGGTCCCGCGACCAGGGTCATGTTGCGCACATCGCCATCGCGCAGGACGCCGAGCCGCACCGACCGTCCGGCATGCATCTCGACCATGATGGCGGAGACTTCTTCCGGCAGGCGGACAGGACGGCCGTCCACCTTGAGCAAGACGTCGCCGGGCCGCAGCCCCGCCGTCGCCGCCGGAGTATTGGGCGTGACGCCGGAGATGAACACTCCGCGTCCGACCGGTACGCCGGTCTGGGCGCCAAGGCGCTGCGACATGGGGGTCAAGGCGGCGCCCAAAAGCGTGACCCGGCCGGTTCCGGCGGCGGTCGACTGCCCGCCGCGCGGCCCCTGAATATTGATGGCCAGGCTTCCCGGCGGCTGCGCGAAGCGGTAAGCCCCCCCGCCGAGTCCCGGTGCGGCGATGGGCGCGGCACCGCCCAGCATCTGATGGCAATTGGCGCAGTTCATGTTCTGACGGCCGTCGGTATGGGGCGAGACGGCGCCCATGGGAATCGGCGGCGGCGGAATCGGGGCGGCGATGGGCATCATCGGCGCGGGCCGCCCGTTTCCGGCCGGAATCAGATCGTGGCAGGTGGTGCAATCCATGTTCTGGCGGCCATCGGTGTGGGGCGCCCTAGTCCCGGCGAAAATGGCCGGACCCGCCGCGCCCACGCCGCCGCCCATGGGGCGCTGCATGGCCACCAGGCCCATGGAGGCCCCCTCGGCGGTGGAGGTCGGCAGCCAGCCCACTTCATCCAAGATGAACAGGCGGGCCTGATTGCTGGGCACGGCGAAGCCTATTCCGGCAAAGGCGCCGTTGGGGGTGTAGATGGCGGTATTGATGCCGACCACCGTCCCGTTGGAAATCACCAGCGGACCGCCGGAATTGCCCTGGTTGATGGCGGCGTCGGTCTGCAGCAGGTTGGAATGGGTCACGCCCTCGATCACCATGGACTTGCGCTTGGCGGAAATGATGCCGCGGCTGACGGTCATGTCCAGACCGAAGGGAGTCCCGATGGCGATCACTTCGTCGGCGACCTGCACCCCGTCGCTGTCGCCCAGAACGGCGGCTGTCAACGGCGTCTTGGGGGCGACCTTCAGCAAGGCGAGATCCAGAGCCTCGTCCATCTTGATGATTTCGGCGGAATAGCGGGTCGAGCCCACGTCGTCCTGCACGGTAACGAACACCGAATTGGCGCCGCGCACCACATGATAGTTGGTGACGATGAAGCCGTCGTTACGGACGATCACGCCGGTGCCGATGTTTTCCACCGACCGGGTGGCGGGATTGGCGAAATGGGGCAGTCCGTCAGGGTTGGCCAAGCCCAGGGGATCGGGCATGGCCTGCCCGTTGGCCGATGACGCGGTCACGGCGACGACGCTGTTGCGCAGCAAGGTGACGACGCTGGAGAACGGCCCCCCGGCCCCAATGGGAGCCGGTCCGAAATCCACCATGGGAGGCATGGTCGCTATAGCACCGGCGGCCGAGGGCGGCGCCACGCGGGCACCAGCCGGAACCGACATGGCCGGATTGACGGCTGCCGACGGCCCGCCCTGCTGTACCGGAACATTGACGGCAGGGCCGGTGCCCCGCCCCATCTGCTCCAACATGGCGCCGAGACGAAGACCGCCCGAGGACTGCCGGTAAATGAAGGCGCCAAATAGGACGACCAGGGCAACCACGCCCATGAGCATCAGATAGCGCTTCAGATCCTTGCCGCAGGAAGCATCGCCGCGCCCGCCGTCTTCTACGTCACCATTGAACATGGCCATCAACCATCGATGTCAGGGTCTGAAGCGGTCCCCTTGTTGGAACGAGGCAACCGCACGGATTGCACCCCGGAGGCCAACGCGACCAAGCCAAGGATGAGCAGGGCCACCGGCACCGCTCCGCGCAGGAACTCGGTCACCGACCACCACCATGCCGTCACCCCCAGCAATCCGAGGGCAAGCGCCAGCAGTCCGAAAATCACGCTTGGCATAAACGTTACTCCAGTCTTGATGCAGAGCGAATGGCGCTACGCCACCCCGTCGTCCCCTGGGGCGTCGTCGCCGCCGCCGTCACGCGCCTCGCGTTTTAGCAGGCGCAATGCATACGCCGATATAATCAAGTTTCCAACACCAGTAAAGACAAAAGGTGCCGGCGGGCCAACATAATCAAATAAAAACCCGCCGACCTGAACAAAGAAAATAATACCAATGCACCCAATAACATTAAATGCGCCAAGCACAGACCCAAGCAAATCCCTAGGCGCGTAGTCAACTGTTAATATTTGAGGCGCCACAAAACAACC
Source organism: Magnetospirillum sp. ME-1 (assembly GCF_002105535.1). Classification (GTDB taxonomy): domain Bacteria; phylum Pseudomonadota; class Alphaproteobacteria; order Rhodospirillales; family Magnetospirillaceae; genus Phaeospirillum. The sequence continues at coordinate 496,136 of NZ_CP015848.1, forward strand.
AGCCTGCCCGGACGCAATCAACAAGATGGGCAGTACGATGAACCAGTCGAACGGATTGATGATGAAACCCAACATTATGAATCCCAGGGCGGAGAGCACCATCCCGAGCAGAACCGCCTGAATGCGGCCGAAATGCTCGATAAACGACCGCCAAACCGGGATCGAGAGCATGACCACCGCCCCCATCAGCCCGATCAAGATTCCGGCCCGCGCCGCCGCCTCGGCCTGCCCGACCTTGATCAGATCGGCAAAGTAGATGAACCACAGCATGAGGAAGAGCCCTACGAACACCATGTCGCTGCGGGCGAACAGCGAACTGGCGAAAGCCAGGCGCAGGCGGGGCTCCGCCTTCACCAAGCTCCAGACCGCCCGCCAGGGAACCGAGGTTTCCTGGGTGCGCGGAGCGACATCCACCAGGAATTTCCCCGCCAGCCAAGCACCGGCCAGGGAGACCGCCGCCGTCAGCAGCATGGTCACGGCGATGCCCGCATGGGCCGGGATCTGCATCAAAACAGCGTAGACCAGCGTCACCCCGAAGGCCATCATGAACGCGGTATTGGACATCAGGCGCGCCCGGGTGTCGTCGTCGCTGAAATCCCCGGCCAGGGCCGACAATTGAGGCCATACCGCGCCGCTGCCCGCCGACATGATGACCCGCGAAACGTAATAGACGACCAGCGCCCCGATGGAGGCACCGCCGATCCAGGGGCTGAGCGGCGCGATCACCGCACCGATGGCGGCGACCAGAAAACCGGCCACGATGATCCTGACCCGCCCGATCCGATCCGACAGGTAGCCGAGATAGGCGAAGATGAAGAGATCCAGAACCTCGGTCACCACCTGCACATTGGCATTGACGGCGCCGGCGGTTTCGAATGAGATATTAAGAACGTTTCGCAAGAATAGCGGCTGAATAGCAACCACCAGGGTCATGAAAACCATGCACAACGCCGACAGCAAATAAAGGGCGTTGTGCTGGCGCACTTTAACTTCTGCCGCAGCCGCTTCCACTCGAGACACCCGTCACCTCCGATTCGGTCAGACTATAACAGCGAGTCGGGGGCGGTTGACAACACATAAACACAGGGTTCATACGAAGGTACCCCGTAATCCGCCGCTGCAGCGGATTGCGTATATATGCTCGAAACAAAAAGTCTCGATTTCCTGCCGCCGCCCTCGGATTCGGATCAGATGCTCTCTTCACCAGAAGATAACGATAATCGAACGCAACATGCCGGACTTTCCCGCATGCGGACTTATGCTACGGCTTTGCTTGCCTTGATCTCCGCTGTGTTCGCATTCTCCGTTTGGGGCGAGAAAGCCTGGCCCTGGCTGGCGCCGGTTCGGGCCTTCGCCGAAGCCGCCCTGGTCGGCGGCATCGCCGATTGGTTCGCGGTTACCGCCCTGTTTCGCCATCCTTTCGGACTTCCCATCCCCCACACCGCCGTCATTCCCCGCAATCACGGCCGGATCGCCGCCGCCATCGGCCGGTTCGTCGCCGACAACCTGCTGGCGTCGCAGGCCCTGGCCCAACGGCTGGAGGAACTCGATACCGCCGGACGGCTGGGGCGCTGGCTGGCCCGGCCTGAGACGGCGGCCATGATCGCCGCCCGGATCGCCGGATCGCTCCCCCCCATCGTCGATACAATCGGCGAGCAACGGTGGCGCAGCACCATCGGCGGCGGTCTGCGCAAGGTGGTCGATACCGCCATCACCGCCCCGCGCATGGCCAACATCTTGTCCTACATGGTGGGGCGCGGCTATCACCACGCCATCTTGGATCATCTGGTGACCGAGGCCCGCTCCTTCGTCGCCCAGAACCGTTCATTCATCCGCGCCAAGGTCGCCAAGGAATGTCCGGAATGGCTGCCGCTGTGGGTGGAGACCCAGATCGCACAGGGCGTCACCCAAGGCATCGACGGCTCACTGGGGGAGCTGACCGCCCCCGACCATCCCTGGCGGCTGAAATTCGAGCTCTTCGTCCACGAAACCATCGACGGCATGACCAATTCGCCGCATTTTGCCCAGCGGATCGAGGAGGTCAAGATGCAGGTTCTCGACGATCCCGCCCTGGATGCCTATCTCCGCCAGTTGGGAAGCAGCGCCTACGACCACCTGATGGAGGAGGCCAAGACCATGGAGATGCTCCTTGAAAACGGCCTGCGCGAGATCGGTCAACGGCTGGAGCACGACACCGCCATGCGGGCGACCCTGAACCGCTGGCTGCGCGACGCCACCGAAGCCTTGCTGGTGCCCCGGCGCGAGCTGATAGGCTCGCTGATCACCGATCTGGTCATGCGCTGGCGCACCCCGTTCCTGATCGAGAAGCTGGAAAGCCATGTGGGCAAGGATCTTCAGTATATCCGCATTAACGGCACCGTGGTCGGCGGCCTGGTCGGATTGGCCATCTACACGGTCACGACGCTGGCTCAGCGCAAGTGCATCAGCTCGTTTTTCTAGAGTTTCTCGATTTCTGATTCGGCTTGAATGCGAGAAACTCTAGGCTCGGCGGGAGCGGGCGGAGCCTCCGCCGACGGCGGGACACTCGCGGGGGCGGGCGGATTTTCCGGCTTGTGGGCCGGGCGCGTCCATTGGATGGCGGCTCCGGCGGCGCAGGCCGAACAATAAGGCGCCCATGACCCCGAGGTAGCGCCGCAAGCCTCGCACACCCAGGTGGGCGCTGCCGGAGCTTCGCGTTCACGGCGGCGCCAGATTTCCGCCCGCTCCGCTCCGCCAGGCTCCTTGTCCTCGATCTCGGCCATCAGCCGACATCCCAACGCATCGGGCGCGATCTTCAGCGCCGCCATGAGGTGACGGCGGGCGACGCCCCATTTGGCGGCGGCGACGGCCGCTTCCCCGGCGGCAAGGTGGCCTTCGGGATCATGCGGAGCCCATTCCGCCAGGACCTCAAGCCGCTTCAAACGGCTTTCGGCATCGTCTTCGCGCCACAGCGGCGAGCAGGTTTCCAGCAAAATCCGGGCGGGAGCGCTCCGCCAGACCGCGGCCAGGACCGCTTCGGCTTCGGACCGGCGACCTTCGGACACCTCCTGCCGAAGCACGTGCAGAGCCGCCGGGAGAAAGCCCGGATCGGCGGCCAATGCCTCACGCGCCAGCCGTAAGGACCGAGCGGGATCGTCCTGGGAGTCCAGGCATGCCTGCCCTTCCAGCACCACGGCCCGCCATCGCGCGGCCAAGGCCGGCGACAACCGCCCGGCGGAAAGAGTGGCGTCGATGCATGCCTGGGCCGCCGCCCACTCGCCATCCCGGAGTTTGGCGGCAAAGGCGGCCGCATCCTCGGCGCTGGGATCGGCGGGGGCGGCAGGCGTCTCGACGACGGCGACGGGAGCAGGCGGCGGCGCGGCCTTGACCGGCGGCGGCGGCTCTCTTTCGACCACCGGCGGTGCGGGCGGCTTCTTCGCGAACAGACGTCCCTTGGCCGGCTCGGGCCGGAGCGTCGCCGCCGGAGGCGCAGCGGGGCGCGGTATCAGCCGGTCCAGGCGGGCAGCAAGCTCGGGACTGTCCAGCAACCGGGCCGCCTCTGCTCCGAGGCGGCGGCCGTCGCCGACATCGCCGCTTTCGGCCGCGTCCAGCGCCGCCAAAAGGGCGAGCATTCCCTTTTCCCGTCCCCGGGCCTGTCGCGACTTGCCCAGCTTGGCAGGCAGATCGGCCACCAGCGCCGACAGCCGCGTCAGGCCGGAAAACAGCATGAACACCGCCAGAAGAATGCCGAGAAGCACGGGGACATTGGTGTCCACATGCCACCCCAGCCATTCCACCTGCACCGTCCCGGCATTGTCCGAGAACCACAAAGTGGCCAGCACCACCGGCGACATGAAGATCAAAAGGACGATAAGGCGCAACAGCATGGTCACTCGTCCCGGGACGCGGCGACGGTCATAACCGTCGCCGACAGTTCAGACAACACCGCGTCCACGGTCAGACGCAATTCCGCCGCTTCCAGCCAGGGCTGGATGGCAGCCATGCCGGGACCTTCGGCATGGCGCAGCACCGTGACCGCCCCGGCCAGATCGCCGCCCGCCAGCAGCCGGGAGGCGCTGTTTAAGGCCCCGTCGATGCCTTCATTGCTGTTTTCCGCCCGCCGGACCACCACCGCAGATCCCAGCCAATGCCGGATATTGGCAGGAATCCAGCTGCTTTCGGCGACGTCGTCGAGCTTGCGCGCCGCCGCCGCCGTCATGCGGAAGCTCTCGGCCAGGGCCACGCGGGAGACCACCCCGGTCCCCGCCCCCATGGTCAATGGCGCCAGCTTGTCGGCGCCGCCCTTCTCGGCCAGAGCCAGGGCCGCCTTCAATTGGGCGGGATAAGGCGTGCCCCGGTCCACCGCTTCCCGCAGTTGCCCCAGCACCGCCAGGAACAAGGGTGCGCGGTCGCGGCGTTCGGCGATGCGGCGAAAAGCCGCTTCCGCCTTTTCCACCGCGCTGGACAGCTTGGCGGCGCCCCCTTCGTCGGTCGCCAGCTTGCGGACCACGTCCAGATCGCCCTTGATGGCGGCCACCTCGGCGGACAGACGCGCCATCTGCGCCTGATCGGCGGCGGCGGCTGCCTCCTTGCGCGGTTCGTGCTCCTGCTTGCGGATCACGGCTTCAATCACGGTCAACCGCCGGTCGGTCTCCGCCAGCCGCATGGCCAAAGGCCCCAGGGAGGCTTCCAGCATCTCCACCCGTTCGTCCAGGCCGGCCGGTCGGGGCGCGGCGGCCGTGGAGCCCATCTCGTCCCCCAGCCATTTGGCCCAGGGGCCGGGAAGGCCGCCGAGACGCGGCGCCAGCAAGGGCCAGGCCAGCACGCCGCCCACCAGGATCACGGCCAGATACAGAACCACCACCTGGCCGCCGCCGTCCCGGCGTCGCGCGGGGCGGCGTCCGCCCAGGGGTTGTTCTTTTTCGTTGCTATCCATCAGGCTCCGCTCCCACTGGCTTCGCTGCCGCCGATCAGGCAGGCAGACCCGCCGGGGCGATCTTCATGATCGCCGACCTTTTTGGCAAGCCATTAACTAAGTGCCGCGAGCGGCCTGCGGACGCGGCCCGCGCACGGCCCCGCGGGGCTCCCGAAACGAAACATCCCAACGCCCGCCAAAGCGAGACGTCGAGATGCGCATCATCGGGTCCGAAGATCAGATCAGATCCGGTGGGCGACCCAGCTGATCAGGGGCAGCTTCCACGCCCGCTGGAACACTACGGAAACCAGGCCGAGCAGGGAGAACACCAGAACCCCCATGGACGAGAAACCGAAAATCCACTTCCCCAGAACGGGAACATGCAGCGCGAACAGCGCCAAAACGCCCCACATCCAGATCACCAGCCCCTGCTTGGCGTGGAAGTAGACGAATTCGTCGTCCCGATCCACCAGAAGCGGAACGAAGCACAAGACGCTGAGATAGGACAGCGCCGCCATGACCGTCGTGCGCGCACCGAGCGTGCTGCGAAGGATAGCTTCAGTCATTCCCCCCTCCTCCTCGTTCAGGCCAGCGCGTCGCGCAGTTCGACTTCCTCGTCGCTCTGCGCCGATTCGATATCACGGCTCTTCATATACGCGTAAACCGCCCCGGCGCCAACAACGCCGAGAATGATCGGCCCCCACGCGCCCAGACCGAGACCCAGACCGAGGCCCAGCCCCTTACCGGTCCAGATGGTTCCACCGACGACCTTGGCACCGGCGGCGGCCTTGCCCGCGCCAAGGGCGACCTTGGTCCCGGCGCCCTGGGCGGCGGCAACATTGGCAGGAGCCGCCGGAGCGGCAACGGCGGTGGCAACACCCGTCTTGGCGGCGATGCCGGTCTTGGCGACGGTTCCGGTCTTGGCGACGGTTCCGGTCTTGGCGGCGCCCGTCTTGGCAGCCCCGGCCTTGGCGGCGGCGCCCTCGCGCTCCATCTCGCCCATGGCGGCGGCGGCCTTGGTTCCGGCCGGGGCCCCTGGGGGGCAAATAACTCCGTTGGCGATCTGAGCTGGCACCTCGGTTCTCCTCACAATCAAGTAGCGCGGGACTGAAAACGCCAGCCCCCCTTCAGACTAGCGGCATCAATAACATGAGATCATTGCTGAGGACAACACGTTACGAGGACAACGTCACGACAGCGGAGAAGTTGCGACCAACTATTATTTTCTCTCTCAGAAGAGCAAAAGAGAATTAGTCGCACTTTCCCGCCTTTGGCGTCTTGCAGCCGCCGCAGCCGAGACCGCAACCTTTGCCCCGATAGAAACGCCGCGCCGCCCAGGCCCCCACTAAAACGACCACGGCGAGCGCGGCGGTCACATCCCAAAGATCAAGCATGACGAGCACCTCATGGCCGGGGACTTTCGAGTGCCACAGGAAACAAGCCACCGTCAACATCCAAAGGGATTGTTCCCAAGCCGACCAGGATTGAATACGTCAACCCCGTCCGGTTTGGCGCGCATGCAAATCACTCTCAACAAAATATCTGGAGATGAAGCGCATAGTCATCCCCAGCCGAAGATCACATGACCCGAAGATAAGTTGAGAGGAGCTATCAACGCATTTTCTGTTTGCCTGGGCTCTTGTTTCAATTATTCTTGCCAGGCTGTACGTGAGGATTCGGAGTGTAGAGTCATGGCCGCTAAGGTTGGAGGGCAGATTTTGGCAAACGCCGCCGCCCCGGCAAAGGCTTCGGCTGCCGCGGGGGTCGGGACCGGCGGAGCCGCCCTCGGCGTCGGGAGCGGCATCATCGCCTCTCCGGTCGGGACAGCCGCCATCGGCAACGCCATGCTGACCGGCAAGGGTGTCTGTCTCGGGCTCGGACTGGGACTCGGTGCCTGGGGACCCGTGCTTGTCGGCATCGCCGGGCTGGCGGGCGCCGCCTATCTGGTCGGCAAATTGAAAAACTGCAAGGCGGAGGTTGATGCCGCCGCCGATGCGACTTAAGCGAGGATACGACAATGGCTGAGGCAATCTTGCTCGAAACCGAAAATACCCCCTGCGGCTGCCGCTCCTATCTGATGGCGGGCCTGAGCTATCTGGGCATTCTCTGCTTCGTCCCGCTGCTGATGAGCCGGGACGACGAATATGTGTACTTCCACGCCAAGCAGGGCTTGGTCTTGTGGATGTGGAGCGTCCTGGCCATGTTCGCCCTGCATCTTCCCCTGATCGGCAAGTGGCTGTTTGGTTTCTCGTCCATGGGCGTGCTGGTTCTGTCGGTGGCTGGTCTGGCCTCGGTGGCGCTGCGCCGCACCTGGCGCCTGCCGCTGGTCGGCTATTTCGTCGCGTTGATCTAATCCAAAGCCGCTCGACAAGCGCGCCGGTTTCAGGCGCATAGCGGCATTCTCGCCGCCGTAAGGAAAGACAGACACGATGCAGGACCTTCTCCTGGCCAAGGTCGAAAGCGCCATGCAGGCGTCTCAGGTTTCCGCCCTCGCCGGTCAGACCGCGACGGTCACCAAGGTGTCGGCGGCCACCAATCTCGCCACCATCACCCCCACCGCCGCCGGACAAGCGCCAATCATCGTCAAGCTGGACGCGACCCGGCAGGTGGTTGAACTGCAGGCTCTGGTCGGCAAGACCGTGATGGTCGGCAAGACCCCCGCCGCCATCGGCGGTATCGGCAACTGGATCGCCTTGACCCCGGTCACCGGCGCCAAGGCCGCCGCCGCCGCCACGGGCGCGGGACAATTGGTGATGATGAAGGTGGAAGGCACCGCCGCCGCCGTCAACCTGCCCGCCCTGGCCGGCAAGAGCTTCACCATCGCCCAGCCCCCCGTCGCCGCCGGAACCAAGGCGGCCGGCATGCTGTATCTGAACCCGGTCGGCGGCGGCGATCTGATCGCCATCAACGTCCAGAACGCCGCGACCCAGACCGGCGGCCTGGTGGGCAAGACCTTCGTGGTCGCCCCCAGCCCCGTCATCGGCGGCACCACCGGCAAATTCCTGGTCCTGAAGCCCCTGACCGCCGGAGCGGGCAAGGCCGTCGGCGGCGGCGCCATCGCCGCCAAATTCATTCCGGCCGCCGTCACCGGCACCGGCGGAGCCGCCGCCGTGGGCGCTGGATCAGCCTCGTCGCTGCTGACCGCCGGAGCCGGCACCGTCACTCCCATCACCGCCGCCGGAACCGGCAGCGCCATGCTGTCCGCCAAGGGGCTTGGCCTCGGCCTCGGTCTGGGACTCGGCGCCTGGGGGCCGTTCCTTCTGGGGGCCGCCGGACTGGCCGGGGCCGCCGCGCTCTATGTCTGGGCGCGACGCCGCCACGGCACCCCCGACCTGTCCGATGATGCGCTCCTGGCTGCGGCCGGGGAAGAATAAGACCGACATCCGAACCACAAGGACCATCGTAATGCCCTTTCACCTTGCCCCCTATCTGGCGAAATCCGTTCCCGGCGTCGGCGTTCTCGGCGCCCTGGTCGGCGGCGCCGCCGCCTTGGCCAAGAACGTCCGCCTCCTGAAGGAAAAGCGCATCACCAATACCGAAGCGGCCATCGATACCGGCAAGGAAACCGTCGGCGCCGGCCTGGCCACCGCGCTTTCCGCCGTGGCCGCGACCGCCGTCGGCGGCGGCCTGGTTGTATCGCTGGGCACCGCCTTGGTGGCCGGCGTTGCCGCCAAATATGCCTGGGATCGCGGCGTCGATCTGGTCGAGAAGGAACTGAACCGCGGCAAAGCTGCCAACGGCGCTTCCGACGAGGACATCTTGCGGGACGAACTGGCCTGACGCCCCCCGGTTCCGGCCGACCGCCCCCTTCGGAGCGGCATGGCAGAAACCAAGCGGGGCCGAAAACACCCCACGGCGGATGGGTCAGTCTGTCGAAAGGTTGATCTTGCGCATTCCCTTGACGCAGAACCGCCGATGCCGAGCCAGGGCGGCATGGTTTCGCATGATGGAATCGCAGTCGGGGCAGCTGATCAGCTTGACCGAGGTGTCATGCCCGGTCCGCCGGTCGGCGGCCTTGGACGGTCCATGCCCGCCCGATTGCGGATGGCCGTGCTCGCAGATTTCGCGCAGTGTTATGAAAACCGACGCTACGACGTCCTGTTTCGGCTTGATCGCCCGACCGCAGCAGCCCGCCCACGCCAGCACGATTTTTTCCGCAAGTCTGGCCAGATCATCGTCACGCATGGCGTGGCAAACGAAATGATCGCGGCCTATGCCTCAAGATCGCTGACGGGTTCGCCCAATTCCCCTGCGAATTTGCGGGCATAGATAGACACTACCCAATGCCGCCACAGCGAGAACCGAAAGAACGCCCCACCCAATACCGGCACTGACACAGATCGCTAAGGTCTTGCCGACCATCGGCGACATTGTCAATGCCTTTGCCCCTCCAATATTCGTAGCGACCATTATCATCTCCCACGACGCCCACCACCCCGGTTGACGATCGTCACATTTTATTACATGTCTGGGGGGGGGGCGCAAGTAAAAGTTGTCGATAATTAGACGCATTTTATATTTTATTCTATTTATATCCTATGCATTATCCATTGGCATCTCATTTATACTAAGAAATATTGGTTGGAACCGATCAACAGCGTCCTCAGCCGCGGGCGACGCCTTCCGTCCAACCTGCGCCGCGACAAGATTGGCGCCGATTTGGCTCCAGCCGATCCAAGATTTTGGAATGAGCGGCGCGCCTTCAAATATGAGGCGCGACGCTCAGGCGAGCATTGGGCGAGCGGCCAAACGGCCGGAGAACCGCGCTCGGGCAGAGGGACCAACATAAAGCGAGATCATCGTGCGTCATGTGTGGACAGCCCCTGCGTTGCAAGGAGATTTTTTCGCGCTGACGCTCCGGTCGGGTGCAGTCATGTGTCCGGCCTGTTTGCGCGGCACCCCGCGCCATCATGCCCGCCAGCCATGTGCCTTGCTCTTTGCGCCGCCGCCATAAAGTGCCGGTGGCGCCGACCACCAGGAGCGACCGCAGATAGCGGTCCCCAGCCTTGGTGATCGGCCCCAGCACGGTTTTGCCACCGGTGGAATTCTGCGATGGCACCAGCCCCAGCCAGGCGGCGAAGTCTCGCCCCGTCTTGAAGCGCTTGGGATCGCCCATGGCGGCAACGATGGCGCTGGCGATCAGCGGGCCGATGCCGGGAATGGAGGCGACCCTCTGGCTGTCGGCGTCGTTACGGTGCCATCTCAGGATTTCGTGATCCAGCGCATCGATCTTGGAGTCGATCTCGCGCACATGCGCGGCCAGCATCGCCATGGCTTCACGAGCCGCCTGAGGCAATGCCGCATCCGGTGCGTCCAGCGCACAGACGACCAGCCTTGCCAGCCCACCTTGCCCCTCCGGTTCGATGATGCCGTATTCGGCAAAATGCGACCGCAGCGCATTGCCGAGCATGGTGCGCTGGGTCACCAACAGGCGGCGGGTGCGATGGAGCATCAGCACCGCTTGCGCCTCCTCGCTCTTGACCGGCACGAACTCCATGTGCGGCCGTGTCACCGCCTCGGCGATCGCCGCAGCGTCGGCTGCGTCGTTCTTCCGTCCTCGCTTGACATAGGGCTTGACCCGCGAGGGCGGGATCAGGCGCACCTCATGCCCCAGTTTGGCCAGCGTCCGCGCCCAATAATGGGCTGAGGCGCACGCCTCCATCCCCACCACGCAGGGCGACAGCTTGGCGAAGAACGTCACGACCTCGGAGCGGCGCAACTGCCGCCGGATCGTCACGGCACCGTCGCCATCGACCCCGTGGACCTGGAAAACCCGCTTCGCCAGATCAAAACCAATCGTGCTAACCTCGGTCATGGACGGCCCCCTTCAAATGGTGTGTCTCGACAACCACCATCTTGGCGCATTGCGACGCCGGTGAGCAGGGGCCGTCCACCCCATTAGATTTGACGCACGATGATCTGAACGCAAATCCCCGCATGGCTTGCGCCCAAGTTGCAATATTGCGAATCAGTTGCGGTAGCGACGTGAGTATTGGAGTGTGCCGCGCAAGTCACGGGGAAGAAATGGCCCCCACGGCTTAATTCAGACCGGTCCCCATGGCTGCTTTTCCAGATCAGCCCCCCCTGTCCCGGGCTTATTGCGTCCCTGAAACAAGCCCGATGGGATGCCGACGGCGGGAATCGGGGCACAGCAAGCCATCCGTCCGACCCTGTGCAGAATCGACGATCACATCAGTTCATCGGGGCGGCACTCTCGCCCAGAGCCATGACGAAGGCCGCATGCAGCCTCTTGATGGAGAATGGCTTTTTCAGGAAGCAATTGGCTCCGGCCGCCAAGGCCATTACCTCGGCGCTGTCGCCTTGCACCCCGGTGGCCACGATTATGGGAATGCTCGGGACAATCCCGTCCTGCCCGGCTCGGATGCGCCGGATACATTCAATGCCATCCATGCCCGGCATCATCCAATCCATGACGATAATGTCAGCACCGCCTTCACGCAGGACCTGCATAGCCTCGTTACCGTCCTCCGCCTCAACGACCTCCGTCACGCCGAACTGATGCAAGACGACCTTGATCAGCGTCCGCATTTGCGGCGAATCCTCGACGATGACTGCTCGCTTGCAACTGTGATGCATGGTCAAATTCCAGACTTTGATTGCTGCGTGGCGTCACGCAACAATTATAACAAGAACGGCAAATGGCATATATATATCTGGCAATACCAAGCGGAAGGTGAGCGCCGATCTTCACGGCATCTGCAGCAACACCAGCCTGGGCTGAATTAACCGAAATCGTACGCCCCGCCCATTAGCCGCTCCGGCGGCTCAGCCCCGCCCGCAGCAGCTTCGCCTCCATGGTCCCGACATCGAAAGCCCCCCCATCCCGAGGCACCATGTCCTCCAGCAGAATCGGGCAGGATCGGGGCAGTTCAATGGCGGTCGGCCGAATCTGCCCGGCCGCCTCGCGGACCTGCAGCCAGATATCTTCCATATCCAGATGACGCCGAAAGCCCGGCCGCCAGACGAGGGCCAGTTGGGATTGGGTGAAATCCAGGCGCTGCAATTGGCCGCGATCATCGTAGGCCGCAAGCTTCACCAGGGCCAGCAAGGCGCGAAAGATCCACCCGGCCGCCTGATCCACCTTCAAAGTCGCCCCGTCTTCGATCTCTTGAGCCAGCGCCTGGGGATCGAGCCCCGCCGGACAGGTGGCGACGGGCAGGCGCCGCAGCAGCGCCGCCTGATCGCGGCACCATCCCACCCAATCGGCATCACGGTCCGTGGTTGTCATTTGATCACGCCTTGCCGCAGGAAGCCCGCACCCGACCGAACCATCTATTTACCCTGCGCGGCGCCCTTCTGTCACCGCCCATGGAGATCACCTTCCCCCAGGCAACCATGAAATGGCGAAAACTCTCCGCGAATCTGATAAGACGTAATTCAAGACCTCATGTGATGGGATGGACGCGGCAAGTGACCAGGAAATGCGGAAAGCCGGTTTGCGACAATGCGGCCTCCTGTGCCGCGGACACGGAGCGGACGCCCCCCCCTTCCGCCACCAGGCGCGCCAAGGCCAGGACGCCGAAGCCCCGGCGAAGCGATCTTCAGGACGCCGGTCCGACGGACGCCGTACCCGCCCCACCGCCCCCCGCTCCGGCCGTCGAAGCCGCGCCGGCCGTGGCGACGGGTCCGTCCGTCAAAACCGGGCTGGGCGAGGTCCATTGGCAAAAGCGGGAGGAAGCGGGCATCTTGGATGGCCGCGAAAGCCTGTTCATCAAGATCTGGGACGCTATTTCCTCGTTCCGGACGCCCAAGGCGCCGGTCCGTCCGAAGACGCCGAAGAAACGGCCCGAAGCGGAACTTGACCCTTATGCCGATTTATTCGGCTAGATGTGAAGTCTCAGGAGGTTGCCCACTCGATCTGAACCATCCGGCTCCGGCCGTCACTCTGATGGAGATCGCCGAGGGCGACAGCTTTCATGATCCACTCCCCTTGAGAGCGTGTCATTGAACACTGATGGCGGAGTGATCACGTGACCGATTGAAACCAGGATTATGGGATCAGCCGAACCTGGGGGCGACCGCGGCCCCCCTCTATGCGGTAGCCAACGGGCTCAACACGCGCCTCGTCCGCCGGTATCAATTGCTTGACTGCTCTTGGAGATCGCGCACAATTCCGACAGGAGAGCGGTTTCGACAATTCGCCCTCCCCCCGCGAGGCCGGCCGGACCGCCTTCGACAACCACCCGGTCGGCCATCTGCATTTTGGGAGAACGGTATGCGTCACTTTGGCCTATCTGCCGCCGCCAGTTCGTCACCGCTCCAGGCTCCGGTTTACATGGCTGGGTTTGACTGCCGCTTTCGCCGGTGCCGTAATCGTCTGGGGCCGGCAGGGGGCCATCATTCGCGTCACCCGCCGCACCTTGCTCTACACCGAAACCGCCATGTCCAAGACACATCTCTTGATACCGGCAAAAACAGCATCGACAACAACCGCGACATGACCCGCTCCCACAGCTTCGTCCTCGACATCACACTCAACAACGATATCTCCAAAGTGGCGCAAACTCCTTCAAAGTCACTCTCAGTCTTGATCACATCCTGGCACGCGAGGCGATCTAATCAGCACCAAACAACCCTGGAGGTCATTTGGCGTGTCGAATGACGGATTTTCGATCTCCGAAATCATAGAAATTTCCGAAAAAGCAGTTAGTGCGGGTGATTTCGTGCGTGCAATTAGACTGTACAGCGCGTGGATCGACATGAATCAATCTGATGATATGTTGTTTCTGGCGCATTTTTATCTTGGCGTTGCATATCGCAAGAATTATCAATTTGAACTTGCCGCCAGTTCGTTCAAAAACTCTTTGGACTTAAACAAAGAATTTATGAATTCTTACATTCTGATGCAATACTGTCAAATAATGGCAACCACCAACGACACACCCACTGGCGGGGCGAGCCAAGTTCCCGCATGCTCTCAAGATAAATTGTTTAAAGATATTGCTAAGTTACGGCGCAAATAAAATCAGAAGCGATAAAGCTCTGGCAGCCCCCGGCACATCGCAAGTCCTGTTAAGGGCTTGCAGCCCCCCCCCAGCCGCGATAAGACGAAGCCGTTTCCTCCCTTCCCGATGACGTCGAATCCCTGCGCCATATCATCGCCGGGCTGACCGGAAAGTTGGCGGCGGCGGCGGTCAGCACCTCTTCATCATCCCGCCCCTGTGGCTCACGTCGCTGTGTCGAGCGTGGCTGTCCCAGCACCATGCAAGTCCGGCGCTCCTCTTTCTGTGCATTCGAGGCATTGGCGGTCATGGCTGTCCTGGTTTATCACTTCTTCATCAAGGCGGTGGGGATCTTGTTGTTTGCGGTGGAAATAGGATGGTTCGTGTTTCTGCCGTTCTGGAACGAGGCCAAGGAGTGGTGGAAACGTCGCGAAACCATCGGACGGTCACGGCGGTCCTTGCTGCCGGTGGGGTTCTTTGTTGCCACGCTTGTCCTGGCCCTGGTCCCGTGGCGCGCCCATGTCAGCGCGCCTGCCGTCATGAAAGCGGAACGCCATCTGGAGCTTTATGCCGCCAGCCCGGCCCGGATTGAACGCATCTTGATGGTGGAGGGAAGGCAGGTCGCCGAGGGTGAGTCCTTGGCGCTGCTATCCTCCCCCGATCTTGAGTATCGCCTGGCCCAGGTGGAGCGGCGAATCCTGGTCCTGGAATACGAACTGGCGTCGTTCTCATTCGATGCATCTTTCCGCGAGCGGTCCCAGGCCCTGCGCGAGGAATTGGAAACCGCCATCGCCGAGCGGGTCTCATTGCAGCGGGAGTTGGCCCGGCTTTCCGTCACAGCCCCCATGGCGGGCAGGGTCGTGGATATGATTCCCGATCTTCAGATCGGGCAGTGGATTTCTCCCAGGGAGCGCCTTGCCCAACTGGCAGGGACCGGAGCCTTGGCGGTCGAAGCCTTCGTGGCCGAAAGCGATGTGGGAAGACTTCGCATTGGGAACGAGGGGCGGTTTGTTGCCGATGACCCGGGCCGCCCCGACCTGCCGTGCAGGATTGCTACCATCGACAGCGGGGCCATCCGCAGCCTGACGGAACCGGTGCTTGCCTTGGTGGCTGGCGGCCCGATTCAAGTTCGCGCCAAGGACAAGTCATTGGTTCCCGATCAGGCCCTGTACCGGATTCGCTGTGTCGGCACCATCCCTGCACAGGCCACCCAGTTGCGAGGAATGGCTGTCCTGAAGGCCGAGCCGGAAAGTATAGCGGGTTTCATCCTGCGATCGGCAGCCGCGGCTCTGCTGCGGGAAAGCGGAATGTGATGGAAATACGCGGTCGCCGTAACGGTACGGGAGGCAACGGAGGCTTTCAGCCGTGCCTCTTTGGCGGAACGGTCCCGCAGCGATTGGTAATTCTGCCGCTTATGACCCAATGGGGTCATCGAGTGGAAAATTTTCTCAGACGCCATTTTAGCGACGGGGCGACCAACCCGATCCCACGCCAGGATCGGAATGGTCGCCTTTAAGCTGTTAGAACTTTATCGCGGTCCGCGCTCCGAAGATAAAGGTGTCACCGATCGGGGTGAACTGGCTCCCCGCCCCTGGGTTGGGGATATTGCCGCCGGGATGAATGACGTATTGCACGTCCGGCTGGATCGTCCACCAGGGGGTGATCTGCGCCTGATAGGTTACCTCGATGACAGTCTCGTAGTCCCGGACCGGTCGGGTTGGCTGGCCGTTGATCTGCCGGGTATCCCTATCCAGCCCCTGCAGACTCCCGCTGAGTTGCCCGTAGCCGACACCTAGCGCCAAGGTGTCCTCCTCACGGCCAGCGAACAGGCCCTTGTAGCTAATGCCGCCATCCAGATAGAAGGGCACCTGGTTGCGGTCCGAAGGCGAGACGCCGCCACGCAGGAACACGCCCAGCCCTTCTTCGGACCAGCGCTGCCCCTTGATCAGCATCTGGTCGATGACGAAATAGACGCCACCATTCCCCCGGACCGGATTCCCGATTCCGGTGGTGTTTCCGCTAGCCAGAGATTGACCAAGATTGTCGAAATGCTGGTCGTTGAAACGGGCGCTGTGATACCAAGCGCCCAGTTTGTAGGTTCCGGGAAGACCTTTTGAATTCTTCTCCTGGTTCACCGCATAGGCACCCTCGGTAATGTAGAATGTGCCGCGTGAGAAGCTGAAGGTGGTGCCGTCATGATTGCGCCACTGGGGATCGCGGACGTCGAACTTGCCCGCAGGGTCGCCAGCGAAGGCCGCCGTCATCCAGGAGACTTCGTCCGTCAGGTTCAGCTTGACCCGAGCGCCCGGCGTCGGCATAGGGAAAGCGGCGCCACCACTGGGAAGATTGCCGGAAATTCCGAACGGGAAGCCGAAGGTGCTGTTGACGAAGACCGAGGACAGCTTGCTGACCACGAATTCATCATCGACCGCAAGCTGACCGAGCCGCACGCTGAGCATGTCATCGAACAGGACCTGCTGTCCCCAAAGGGTGAAGAGGCGACGGGACGGAATGGCCTCGATATTGCTGACCGGCATCAGGTTGCCGAGATTCTTGCCGCTGATCCGGCCACCATAAATCCACATGGCGCCCGCATGCAGGGTGGTTCCCTTGAGCTCGGCCATCTTCTCGAGATCGATATCGAGATCGAACTGCATCCGCCCCTGGCCCTTGCCGCCGTGGCTGACGCCGCCGTACGGATTGGCCAGCATTTCGTTGACCGAGGTGACGCCCAGTTGAACGCCCTTCTTGCACAGCTCGGTGCGGGCACCGCCGAAGCTGCCCAGCGCGGTGTCGCGTTCCCAGAACCCCGGAGGAGTTACCTCACAATCCCCGTCGGCCAGGGCGGGATGAGCCAAGGCCGTCAAGGACAGTACCGAGACCACAACCAATCCAAAAGAAGTGCGCGATTTAGCGTCGCCGTTATATTTACGCTTATTCATGATATCCCCTTGGCATTCATCGGCAGGTGCTGCTCCCCGCGCCCATGCCGACCTATATTTCACAAACGGTGCCGGCATTACTTTCCGGCACCCTCAAACTTGAAGTCCCATTCCTGGGTGATGGGATCCCACCACTGAGAGACGCCCGTCTCCTTGTCGGTGTGGCGGTAGAAGTTATTGTGGACCGGCGCCTTGAGGGTGATAGTCACATGATAGGTGCCCGGTCCCGCCAGATTGATATTGCGGCCGTAATGGGGGCCGGTGACCGAGGTCATGGGCGGCAGCGGGCCGGCGGCCTTGAAGTCGCTGCCCGGCTTGGTCACCACATAGGACGCCGTCACATAGGGCAGCCACTCGCCCTTGCCAAAGCCGTTGGGGTTGTTCTTCAGGGCATGAACATCGGCCTGCAGATAGATATCGGCGTTGTCCGGGCCGTAGAGCTCATTCTTCGGCTCCACAACGATACCCTGATGATAGACGGCTGAGATTTTCATGCCGCCCTTTTCGACTTCGCCGATGGGGCGCTCGGCGGCACCGGCTGCGCCGGAAAGCATAAGGGCCGCGGCAGCGACGTAGGCCGTTTTCACGAGAGTGGGACGCATTATTACCTCTGGGTGTGATGTGTTCACGAAATCAAGACGCGGCAGGCATCGCCATGCCGGCCAGACCCGAAGAAGCGATCAGTAACCGCCCTTCTTGCCGGTGCTGCCCACATAATCGAAGTCCCATTCCTGGGTGATGGGCGCCCACCATTCAGCGACACCCGTCTCCTTGCTGACATGGTGGCCCATGCCATTGGCCGAGGGCGGCTGAAGAGTGAACACCACATGATAGGTGCCCGGCCCGGCCATCTTGACGTTACGGCCGTAATGGGGGCCGTCATTGGCGACCATGGCGACCAGCGGGCCGGCATCCTTGAAGTCGCTGCCCTTCTTGGTCAGGACATAGGATGCATTCATGTAGGGAACCCATTCGCCCTTGCCCAGGCCGTTGGGATTGCCCTTGAGGGCGTGCACGTCCGCTTCCAGGTGGATATCGGCGGTGTGGGGGCCGCAGATATCATTCTCCGGATCCATCAGGACCGCCTGGAGATAGACGCCGGCAATCTTCATCCCGGCCTTCTCGACCGGATCGCCAATGCGGATCTCTCCGGCGGTCGCGGCACCAGACAGCAGGACCACGGCCATGGCCGCCGTAGCCACGCTGGAATACTTGGAAAAAACCATGCTTACCTCCGTTGGAAATGTGAGTTTGGAAAGTCGCCACAAGGCGTTTTACTTCATGAGACCGAAGATTGCCGGCCACCAGCCGAGGCCGACCGCCAGCGTGCCGATAAGGCCAGGCAACAGCGGCAGCCAGCGGCGCGAGGCCGCGACCCCCTGGCGGGCGAGGATGCGTTCGCCCAGGCGGATGCTCCACAGCAGTCCGATCACGAAGAGCAAGCCCTTCGCCCCATGGACACCATCGATCCCCAGCGGGGTATAGGCGATGGGTTCGAACAACTTGCCGCCAAGACCGATGATCAGTGAGACCATGGCCACCGGAGTGTATTGGTAGCCCAATTCGGTGAAACGGCTGCCAAAGGTGCCATCGCCTCCCGCCCGTCCCGCCAAAGCGGACGAGCAGGATGTGAACGCCGCCAGAACGACGGCCAGCAGCACCATGCAGCCCGTCATGAAGCCGGTGATCATCACGAAATCGAGCCAAAGGAAAATTTCGTTCCGTTCGGGATGAACGCTCATCAGCCAAGCCGGTCCGGGCTGCCCCATCCAGGTCAGGCCGTTGTGAATGCTCCACACCCCTAGACTTTGCCGCATCTTCTGGAAGATCGGCAGAACCAGCCACAGAAAGCCACCCAGGGCGATGCCGGTCCCGAGGAACAAGAACCACACCTCCACCGGATTGGCGTGATGATCGCGAATTCGCTCGATCTCTTTCCCGGGCTTGCGGAATTCCAGGTGGACCCCACCCTTGGCCGATGGATTGACGCAGCGGAAGCATTCGATGCAGTGCCGCGATTCCGTCTTGCGAGAGATATCAATCAGGGTGGGGCATACACCTCGGTCGGTGTATCCCTCTGTGGTTGACTTTCGGGTCCAGGGTGCGAACTCCACCGCTCCCAGACGCGAGAACACGCCCAGCAGCAGGCCGATTGGGCAGGCGTGCCTGCACCAAGCGCGTTTCTTGGAACCGAACAGCCAGCCGATGATGATCGCGGCCAGCATGGTGCCGCCGAAGACCTCGGCCGCGGCCTCGGGATGGTCGCGCACCCCCACCGTCTGACCGATAATGGTGACGATGAGGAAGCTTACCACCGGCGTTCCTTCCCAGCTCAGCCAGCGGGGAATCTTAAACTTCGGTCCATAGGCGTTGGCCTTCTCGGCCGCCGCCCCCATGGGGCAAAGCAAACCGCACCATGACCGTCCGGTGACGATCACCGACATGAACACCAGCGGAAACCACAATCCCCACAATAGGTAATTGGTAAAGGTGGTGTAATGGGTCAACGGCGTGGCGTTGCCCGGAGGATCGGGTAGAAAAACCGGCACGAGGATGATGCCGAGAAAGACCAGGAACATGGCCGCATGGACCCATGACAGCCATGTGCGATTGCGGACGAAGAACGCTTCGACAGCCGCCGCGACCTTCCGTGCCGAAACTGGGCGCACCGACGCCTTGGTCCGAACCTCGTCGAAAGATTTATTGTTCACGCTGCCCTCGCGGCTCGTTTCTTGAATTGCAGAACAAGGATGCCGACCAGCAGGGGCACGACCAGGATGGCCTGGGCCGTGGCACCCTCGAGGGTGGGGAACAGGCCAAGCCAATCGACGCTCGGCCACCCCTCCAGCGGAGTGATGGGAAGCACCTTAGCGTTCTGCAACTCGACCACGCCCTTGCCGGCGAACGCCACCGCCAAGTAGTAGAGCAGTCCGGCGGTCACCCCGAAGAACACACCCAGGGGCAGACGGATGGACATCACGTTCATGGTCACGTAGAGGGCTCCCAGAGCCACGCAGGCAGCGCCGAGTCCCGCCAACAGCGCCGTCATCTGGCCCGGCTCGCCGGAAGCCAGGGCGATATAGAACAGCACCGTCTCGGCCCCTTCCCGATAAACCGCCAGGAAGGCGGCGAAGCCCAGGGCGAACAGGCGGCCGCCCGACAGGGCCGAACTGATTTGCTCCTTGACGTAGCTCTGCCAGCGGGCGGCCTCGCGCTTGGCGAACAGCCAGTACGAGCAATAGAACAGCACCACCGAGGCCAGCAGCATGGTGCAGCCTTCAAACAATTCCTTGCCCTGGCCGCTGACATTGATCAGGGCCGACACCACCCATGCGGTCACCAAACTGGCGATCACCGCCCAGCCAACCCCGTGATAGACCACCTTGACCTTATCCGGAGCGGAACGCTTGAGATAGGCGGCCAGGGAGGTGATCACCAGCATGGCCTCGAAGCCCTCGCGCACCAGGATCAGGAAAGACTGAAGGAACATGCTCCAGAACCCTCCCCCCTTGGGGGCCATCCGCGACGGAACGACGGCCAGATTGGCGCGCAGCGAGGCCCAGCCCGCCTTCACCACCTCCGGAGAGTCGCCCTGGCGGATCTTTCCGATGAGTTGGCCGAACTGCCCCTCCAGACCGATTTTCCACGAGGCATCGACCATGCCGATCGCACCTTCCAGGCCACTGGCCTCGAAGGAATCGAAGTAAAGATCAGACATGGCATCGGCGGTGGCGGCCTTGCGCTCGGGGGCATAGGCGGCGATGGCGGCATCGCCGCCCTCAAGGATCAAGGAGATGGTGGCGGGGACGTCCACCGTCTTCGCCGAGGCGGGCAACGCGGCGAGGACCACCATGGTGATGGCCAGAATTATGTGGCGAATCATTTTTTCCCCTCATTTCCATCGGGATTCACTTTGGCGGCATCGAGTGCCTTGCCGTCTTTGCGCAACTCCCTGCGCAGCGTCTCGGCCAGGGCGGACACGTCGCCGGTTCCGGGCTTGCTTGCTGCCTTGCGGAGATTGTTGAATATCTCTTCCACATCGGCAGTATGGGAGATGCCGAAGTTGGAGCGCTCGGCGATCTCCATCTTCTTTTCTTCGAAGGTGCCGAAATAGGCGGTGTGGAACGCCGCCTTGGCGTCCTCGATCTTGCCTGCCTTGGCAAAGGTTTCGACCTTGGTAACCTCTGTGCAAACTTCCTCGGCGATTCCAGCCCAATAGCCCCCGGCTGCCCATGCCGAGGCTGATACGAGGAGCAGGGCAGTGCACATTCCACTCGACCAGGTCCACTTCATCTGGAACCCTCCCTTAATGAGTTTGCTAATGACTCGAATTAGATGTGGGTATAGTCGAATGAAGGCTGATAGTGCAAGTGATTCTCTCTCGCATTTCCGGCAAAATGACGAGCCTAGGAGCAGGCGAAGATGGGCAAACGCCACTCTCCTCACATGTCAGCGTATGGCCGCTTTCGAGCGCATCGAGGTGCCGGGGCCGGTCAAGTGAGCCCCGCCCGTCGCCGGTGCTGCATCATGGCGGTGTGCGAGCGGTTGGCTGTGCCGGAGCGCCGGACTTGCCTGGTGCAGGGGCAGCCACGCTGGATACAGCGACGTGAGCCACAGGGGCGGGATGATGAAGAGGCGCTGACCGCCGCCGCCAACTCTCCGGTCAGCCCGGCGATGATATGGCGCAGGGATTCGACGTCATCGGGAAGGGAGGAAACGGCTTCGTTTTATCGCGGCTGGGGGGGGGGGCGGTCAGTCTGCAAGACCTTAACAGGACCTGCGATGTACCGGAGGCTGCAAGATCAACGTGATAATTCTTGCGATATGCAGCGCCAAAATAAAAATGCGCTAAAAACAACATCTCGCCAGATTGATTTATGTCAATCCGCATCATGTTATGTGTTTTTCAGATCAACTCGGCTTCCGCGTATCCTGAGATGCGAATAAAAACGCCATTACAATAGGTCATTCGCCCCTGAAGGTAGGTCTTGCTGACGATGATCTCATTGTCACGGAAGCTGTGTCCATTGCCGCTAATGCAGATGGCCATGCTGATAGCCTCCCTTGACAGGCCCTCGGCTATGAGCCTTTGTTACGTTAGTCATATCACCTGCGGATGGCTTGGCACAATCTGCTCGCTGAGCGGCACCAGAACTACCTGGGGCCAAAAGCCACTGTAGGGAGGGGAAAATGGTAGCCAGTGGTGCCGCTCGAGGCGCAATCCCTGAGTGGACCCCCGAGATGTCCGTGGGCAATGACACGCTGGACTCCGACCATAAGGCATTTTTTGACATTGCTCGGCTGCTTTACGATTCGCTCGCCGATAAGCGGGATCAGGGCTTGATCATCGCCAGCACTCTCTTGATCCTGGAAGAGTATGTGGATGGGCATTTCCTTCGCGAGGAAAAGGCGCTGAAGGCGGTCGGCTATACGCAACTCTCGGAACATCACCATAAACACCGTAAGTTTCAAGCCAGGGTGAGGGCGATTTCCGAAACCTATCAAAGTGGGACCAAGTCAGCGGCGGACGACCTTCCCGACCTCGTTGTCAAATGGCTCACTCACCACATCCTCAATGAGGACATGCAGTATAAGCGGTGGATAAGAGATTCCGCCGTGGATCCTCGTCCTCTCGCC
Organism: Magnetospirillum sp. ME-1; assembly: GCF_002105535.1. GTDB lineage: Bacteria > Pseudomonadota > Alphaproteobacteria > Rhodospirillales > Magnetospirillaceae > Phaeospirillum. Next base: position 518,572 of record NZ_CP015848.1, read on the forward strand.
CTCCTGGCCGCGGAAGCCGCAGGATAGTGCTCACCAAACACTCAGCCTATCAGCCGCGACAAATCGTAAGACTCTGGCCGATGGGCGGAAATCCGCTGAATAGCGGCACTTGATAAAATCGGGCATTGCGAACGAGGCGTGTCCAGAACGTCCATTCCATGAGCACCGAGACATTCCCGCCGAACGAGGTCTTGGGCATTATGACGCGAGCCCGCCTCACACACATCAACGCCTTGGCCTTCATGGCCACCCCGGCCGAATAGTAACGCGTTACCGGCGGCTGCAGATGCAAGTAACGTCGTTGCCATTTGCGGGAAGCCCTGGGGGCATTCTTGGCCATGGCGCTACACAGCCCCCCGTTCCTCGGCACCACAGAAGTGGTGCGCCCTCTGCCTGAGCGTCGCGCCTCACATACAAGGCACGACGCTCGAGATTTCAGCCCGATCATGCCTCGTATGGTCAGCTCACTTTTGACGCGATCCTGGCCACGTGCAGAGTTTTTCGGCACATCACCACAGACAGCCTCATGGCGTTCCGTCTTCCATGGCCTGATGGTCGATTGCGCACTTCATTTATTGTGTGGCGGATGGACGCAATCAATGCATCCCGCAATGGCTTCAATGGTTCTCTCGAGAGAACCGCCATCAAAAGCAATTCCGTCAATTTTTCAAGCTTGTCTGGCGCCTCTATATGTGACAAATGCCTAACTGTATCTACAAAGCATTGATCAAGTGCGCTTTTGGTCTGTTCTGAGTTCGAATTCATGGTCCATTTGTTCGCAATGTTTATTTGATGAGGCCGCGTTTGGCGCGTATTTTTGGTTAATCCTTGAAAATCTGTTCCTCATGGATCCGCCGCAATGCCTCCTCAATATGATCGGCAACGGCGGGATTCTCGGCCAATTGCATCAGAGATTTGCCCCCAAACCTCTCCTGCGGCTCCGTCAACCAGATGCAGGCCTTATCCTCATCGCCGAACACATGGTTCGCCAAAAGGGTTAAACGGTGGGCTCGGCCGACACTGATCCCGGTCAGCACAGGTTGCGGCGGTTCGGGCGTGACTGTCTCAACGATGCCCTGTGGGTCATCTCCGACGAGAATCTGGCGGATCTTGGCGACGATCTCCGCCAGTTTCGCCTCTCGATCAGGTTCGCTATCCACCGTGATCATCATCGTCCAATAGGCTCCAAGCGCGTCTCAAAACCCTTGTTCGTCCAGACTTTCGCATTATCTACTGGGCCGGCCATCAACTGACAAGGTGCTAAGCGTGGACGAAATTGTTACCGCCAACGAACGGGAGGAATTGATGGCCAATTTGGCCATCCAGGTTGCTCTCAGCCACCAGCCCAAGGCCCCGACCACCTGCAGGGAAGCCTTCTTACTGGCCAGCATGCTGGCATATCCGGCGTCACCGGATGTCGGTGCGCCCAAATGGGAATTCCGCGTGGTGAGCCTCAACAAGTGGTCGGCCTCATGGGGCCGTTATAAAAGCCAGGTTCCTCACACACCGGATTTGCCGGTCGGTCACATTTCTTGGATCTCCATGCAACCCTTATCCCAGCCTCAGGTCGCGGGCTGGAATTCCTCATGGCGCCGAAGCATCGCCCATATGATCCGGGCGTTCTTGTTGGCGACGGCGACAATTGCCCGGTTCGCCCCGCGACGCTCTCGCAGCGCATTGATCCATTGGCTGAACGGATCACTCCGTCTCGCGGCCACCCGCACCACGGCTCTCGCGCCATGAACGAGCAAGGTTCGCAGGTGCTGATCGCCGCGCTTGCTGATCCCCATCAGAATCTATCGACTGCCACTGGAATGCTGTCGTGGGACAAGCCCCATCCAAGCGGAAAGGTGTCGGCCATTCTTAAACTCCTTGCCATCTCCGACCGCCGCGATCACGGCGGTGGCCGTTTTGGGGCCGACGCCACAGATGCGGGCGATCCGTTGACAAGCCGCATTCGCGCGGAAGATCTCCCCGATGCGACGGTCGAACGCTTTGATCCGCTGGTCGATCTGACCAAGAAACTCGTGGAGTTCCGTGATGGTTTCCCGAGCCATGGTGGTCAAACCGTTGTTCGGATCGGAGATGATCTCGGGGATGGCGCGCCGGGCTCGAGTGATCGAAGCACCGATCGCGAAGCCACGGTCCAGCAGGAGGCCGCGCATCGGCATCCGCCCCGTGCAGTTGGAACACGCTCTTCTCCAGATCGATACCCATGTATGTGATCGTCATGATCTCCTCCAACATCTGATGCGCCCCTTTGCAAGCGTTAGCGGCAGTCGTGGTCGCCGTGATGGCCGAACGGACGTGAATTGGGCGAGCAGCGGCGACGCCGACGGCCACCGTCGGTGTAATCGCGGTCACGAGGGACGGAAGCAGAGCGACGGTCATGACGTGTCGATCCGGTGGTTGGCATGGCCGGCCGGCGATCGGGGGATGGGTGCGAGCGGCGCCATGGTGCCGCCGCAGCATGGGCAGCGGCGGAGGTCGTGGCCAGTGAGACGGTGATGGCGATCACGGTAGTCATCCGGGGTGCCGGCCACCGCGATCGGCGGCGTCGGCACGGCCAGCAGGCGGCGGCAGGTTTCCAGCTTGGCGGCGCGGCGCCCATTGGCGAGAAAGCCGTAATGGCGGATGCGGTGGAAGCCGTCGGGGAGGACGTGGAGCAAGAAGCGGCGGATGAATTCTCCGGGCTTCAGCGTCATCACCTTCTGCTTGTCGTGATGGCGATAGTCCTTCCAGCGGAAGCTGACACCCCCATCCTCGATTCCGCTCAATCGGCTGTTGGCGATGGCAACCCGGTGGGTATAGCGACCGAGATAGGCCAGCACTTGCTCGGGTCCGCCGAACGGGCGCTTGGCGTAAACTACCCAGTTCGCCTTCGCCTTGGCGTGATCTGCCGAATTTTTTCGGCAATTGGAACAGCGCGTTCTACCGTTTTTCCCGCTGGTCCAAGGACGGTGTATGGGATCGGCTTTTCGCCATGATGGCTGACGACCCCGACTTCGAATACGTCATGATCGACTCGACCATCGTCCGGGCGCACCAACATGCGGCGGGCAAAAAAGGGGGCCTGAAGCTCGTGCGATCGGGCGTTCGCGCGGCGGGCTGACCATCAAGATCCACGCCATCGTCGATGCCTTGGGCAATCCGCTGCGCTTTGTCGTCGGGCCAAACCGAACGGTAGCGGATCATGGTGCGATCCGCCGCGATCACCGCACAGGCCCGACGCTCGCTCATCTCGAATTGGCTTCGCAGATGGGCGACAGCTTCTCGCTTGGCGGCGGGCCTCACCATTTTTTTCCCAGCAGATCGCGGAGCGCGGCCTCGTTCAGCATGGATTCCGCCAGCAGCTTCTTCAGCTGGGCGTTCTCGTCCTCAAGCGCTTTCAGCCGCCGGGCTTCCGACACGTCGAGCCCGCCATACTTGGCCTTCCACTTAATGGGATGGACGTCTCTCCCCCCAAGCGGCAAACCCTTGCGGCGGACCCTAGCTTGCCAGCTGACCTTCCCGTTTGTTCCAACGCGTTTAATAAAATCCGCCATGAAAAATCTCCGTGCCAAAAGGATGGCATCGGAGGCCGCAAGAAGTCGATAGGACCAAAATGGAACAGATCATGAAAACTGCAAAGCCATTCTCAATGGAGCAAATTTGGAGCAGAGCGTGATATTTGCCCTATTCAAACGCCCAAAGGAAAAGCCTGCAATCCGTTGGGATTGCAGGCTTTTTGGACTGGTTGCGGGGGCAGGATTTGAACCTGCGACCTTCAGGTTATGAGCCTGACGAGCTACCGGGCTGCTCCACCCCGCGGTAATGTGTTAGGCCGAAGTATTGGCCTGAAACGGATACACCGGCCCTGTTGTTTGGGCCGGTGTTTATCATCGTGTTAGGTTTATCGTTTCCTTTGAAGACCAGGCAGCGTCCTACTCTCCCATGTCTTAAGACAAAGTACCATCGGCGCAGAGGGGTTTCACGTCCGAGTTCGGGATGGGATCGGGTGGAGGGCCCTCGCTATGACCACCTGGTCGTCGAAGGAAACGAATTGATCTGATCTGGATTAGTACCTTCGTGCACTGAACTTGAAGTGTTTCGTGTGTCGGGCTTGCCGCTACGCATGGGCGATCAAGCCGATCGAGCGATTAGTACAGCTTAGCTTCACGTGTTGCCACGCTTCCACATGCTGCCTATCAACGTGGTGGTCTTCCACGGCTCTGATAGGGAAACCTGGTTTTGAGGGGAGCTTCCCGCTTAGATGCATTCAGCGGTTATCTCGTCCGCACATGGCTACCCGGCGATGCCGCTGGCGCGACAACCGGTACACTAGAGGTGCGTCCATCCCGGTCCTCTCGTACTAGGGACAGGTCCTCTCAAGTTTCCAACACCCATGGTAGATAGGGACCGAACTGTCTCACGACGTTCTAAACCCAGCTCACGTACCACTTTAATCGGCGAACAGCCGAACCCTTGGGACCTGCTCCAGCCCCAGGATGTGATGAGCCGACATCGAGGTGCCAAACCTCCCCGTCGATGTGGACTCTTGGGGGAGATCAGCCTGTTATCCCCGGCGTACCTTTTATCCGTTGAGCGATGGCCCTTCCACGCGGGACCACCGGATCACTATGACCGACTTTCGTCTCTGCTCGACTTGTTTGTCTCGCAGTCAGGCGGGCTTATGCCATTGCACTCGACAGCTGATTTCCGACCAGCCTGAGCCCACCATCGCGCGCCTCCGTTACTCTTTGGGAGGCGACCGCCCCAGTCAAACTACCCGCCATGCAGGGTCCCGGCCCCGGGTTCACGGGGCGCGGTTAGATACCAGGAAGCAGAAGGGTGGTATTTCAAGGTTGCCTCCACACCGGCTGGCGCCAGTGCTTCATAGGCTCCCACCTATCCTACACATCCACATCCTAGTACCACTGCAAAGCTGTAGTAAAGGTGCACGGGGTCTTTCCGTCTAGCCACGGGTACTCCGCATCTTCACGGAGAATTCAATTTCGCTGAGTCGATGTTGGAGACAGCGGGGAAGTCGTTACGCCATTCGTGCAGGTCGGAACTTACCCGACAAGGAATTTCGCTACCTTAGGACCGTTATAGTTACGGCCGCCGTTTACCGGGGCTTCAATTCAGAGCTTGCACCCCTCCTTTTAACCTTCCGGCACCGGGCAGGCGTCAGACCCTATACGTCGTCTTTCGACTTCGCAGAGCCCTGTGTTTTTAGTAAACAGTCGCCACCCCCTGGTCTGTGCCACCCCCCTCTGCTTGCGCAAAGAGAGGTACCCCTTATCCCGAAGTTACGGGGTCAATTTGCCTAGTTCCTTCAACATCGTTCTCTCAAGCGCCTTGGTATACTCTACCAGTCCACCTGTGTCGGTTTAGGGTACGGTCTATACGCTGGAGTTATTTCCTGGACCTCCTTCACTGCACCCTCAATCCGATAAGAGGATACAATACACGGAGGCCGTCACTTCCAGCAGGCCCACGAATATTAACGTGGTTCCCATCGACTACGGCTTTCGCCCTCGCCTTAGGGGCCGGCTTACCCTGCGCGGATTAGCCTTGCGCAGGAACCCTTGGACTTTCGGCGACAGTGTTTCTCACACTGTTTGTCGCTACTCATGTCAGCATTCTCACTTCCGATACCTCCAGCGCCTCTCACGATGACGCCTTCGCAGGCTTACGGAACGCTCCGCTACCGCGTGCATTGCTGCACACCCGCAGCTTCGGTGCATGGCTTGAGCCCCGGTACATTTTCGGCGCGAGACAGCTATTAGACCAGTGAGCTATTACGCTTTCTTTAAAGGATGGCTGCTTCTAAGCCAACCTCCTGGTTGTTTTGGCCGTCTTACATCCTTTCCCACTTAGCCATGACTTGGGGACCTTAGCTGGCGGTCTGGGCTGTTTCCCTTTTGACGATGGACCTTAGCACCCACCGTCTGTCTCCCGGATAGTACTCTACGGTATTCGGAGTTTGGTTAGGTTTGGTAGGTCTTTGGGACCCCCTAGCCCATCCAGTGCTCTACCCCCGTAGGTATTCGTCCGAGGCGCTACCTAAATAGCTTTCGCGGAGAACCAGCTATTTCCGAGTTTGATTGGCCTTTCACCCCTAACCACAGGTCATCTCCGTCTTTTTCAACAGACGTGAGTTCGGTCCTCCAGTGGGTGTTACCCCACCTTCAACCTGCCCATGGCTAGATCACCCGGTTTCGGGTCTAATGCATGCAACTCGTCGCCCTATTCAGACTCGCTTTCGCTGCGCCTACGCCTACCGGCTTAAGCTTGCTGCATACACTAACTCGCTGACCCATTATACAAAAGGTACGCCGTCACCCCTCGAGGGGGCTCCGACTGCTTGTAGGCATTCCGTTTCAGGTACTATTTCACTCCCCTTGTCGGGGTGCTTTTCACCTTTCCCTCACGGTACTAGTTCGC